>NZ_LZKC01000125.1:0-4053 GCF_001672685.1 Mycobacterium sp. E2462 | reverse complement strand
CCGGCCCGGCGCCTTGCGCCTGGTCGGCTATGTCACCGGCACCGCCGACCCGGCCGAGGTGCGGACGGCGCTGGCCCAGCGGCTGCCCGTGTACATGGTGCCGGCGGCCGTGGTGTCCCTGCACGCGCTGCCGCTGACCAGCAACGGCAAGCTCGACACCCGCGCCCTGCCGGCGCCGGAGTACACCGGCAGCGAATACCGCGCGCCGTCCAGCGCGACCGAGGAGATCCTGGCCGGCATCTACGCCCAGGTGCTCGGGGTCGAGCGGGTGGGGGTGGACGACTCGTTCTTCGACCTCGGCGGCGACAGCATCTCCGCGATGCGCCTGGTCGCGGCGATCAACTCCAGCCTGGATGTCGACCTGGCGGTGCGCACCGTGTTCGACGCGCCCACCGTCAGCAGCCTCAGCGACCAGGTGCGCTCCACCTGCGCGGCGGTCAACGAGGTCGTCCCCGTGCAGACGCTGAAGCGGGGCCCCGGCGTGCCGTTGTTCTGCATCCACCCCGCGGGCGGCGTGAGCTGGCCGTATGCCGTGCTCGGCAATTACCTGGACTGCCCGATCGTCGGCATCCAGCAGGCCGCGGCGCAGCCGGGCGAGGCGCCCGGCTCGATCCGCGAGATGGCGGCGCAGTACGCCGACCGGATCGAGGACGCCCACCCCGGCGGGCCGTACCGGATCCTCGGTTGGTCCTTCGGCGGTGTCGTCGCCCACCAGGTCGCCGTGGAACTGCAGCGGCGCGGCAGCGTCGTCGAACGGTTGATCCTGCTCGACGCCGAGCCGCGGATCGCCGACGGCGTCGAGCTGCCGGACCTGGCCCTGGGCGAACGGCAGGTCCTCGAGGACGCGTTGCGGGCCTACCGGCCGGGTGCCGAGGCGGCGACGTTCGACGAGGTGGCCGCGCTGCTCCGCGATTCCGGGGAGACGTCTCGGCCCGCGCAGCTACTCGCCCTGATCATGGGGAACCTGGCCGACAACGCGGCGCGGTATCGACGCCACGAGGCGGGGCTGTTCGACGGAGACGTCGCGGTGTTCGCCGCCGTGCGCGACGACGGCGACCGCGGTGCCCGGCTGGGCCGGGCCTGGCAACCCCACGCCTCGGGCGAGACCCGGGTGTACGCCGTCGACTGCACGCATCACGACATGCTGACCGCCGAGGCGGTGAGCATGTACGGCCAGCAGCTCAGGCAGCTGTTCGGGTCGCGGTTCGATCCCGCGGCGATCGACGGGGTTTAACGCGAAAGCCGCACGGCCGCTGGGTTTTCGGTGGAGCCGGTCAGGACCCCAGGTCCGGGTTGCCGCGGAACTGCGGGCAGTACGACGCCATCGAGGCGCCGAGCAGATAGCCGGACTCGCGGACGTTGAGGTCGGTGTTCTTCACCAGCGACAACACCACGAAGGTGCGCGTCTGACCCTTGCTGAGGCCGCTGCACACGCTGTGGCCGGCGTTGATCGCGGCGTTGCGGTCGGGAAAGTTGATCCCGTTGCGCTGCAGCGCACCGATGAACGCGTCGTCGGTGGCATCCGCGGACGCCGGTCCGGCGAACAGCAGTGCGGCGCCGCCCAGCGCGGCGGTCAGGGCCGCCCACCTTCCAAGACCTGCGTTCATTTGGCGCGGACGTTCCTTTCGCGGGGGTGACGAATGCCCTGTCTCGCAACCTGATTGGCGCGAAACGGTGGCTGCACGTTAACCCGATTCGCCGGCCACCTCTCACCGGCCGCGATGGCGGTGTGAGGAGCCGGTAACAACGCCGGGCCACGCGGGCCCGCGCGGCGTTCGTCGGGCCGCGCGACCGGCCCGCCCACCCGCCGCCGCGGCGGCGTATCCCGTTGAGCGCCAGCGAAGTTCGGTGCTACGCGCAGCGCTGTACGGCCGTCCCGATGGGTGCTCGCCGGCGCGCGCGACGACACGAACGCGACATGAACTGTTAACACCGCCGAGCGGAACGCGCTGTGAGGTCGCGCAATCGCGCGCCCCCGCTGGACGGCCCCGGCCGGACGGTCCGGCGGTGCGCGCCCGCAGAGCGCGTTCAGGCCGTCGGGAGTGCGCGCAGGGCGTTGCGGGTGCGCCCAGGGCGGAATGTGCGGGCGGGTACCGACCGTGGCGGCACACTCGACGACCCACGCCGCCCCAATCTCGTGGCGTCACGCGCGCATCCAAACGGCCCCCGGTAGGGTCGAAGACGTGTGTGGAGTCACCGGGGAGGTGCGACTCGACGGGCGGGTCCCGGACGTCGCGGCGGTAACGGCGATGGCCGCTGTGCTGGCGCCGCGCGGCCCCGACGCCGCCGGCGCCTGGTCACAGGGCCGCGTCGCGCTCGGGCATCGTCGCCTGCGGATCATCGACCTGACCGAGGCGGGCGCCCAGCCGATGGTCGACGCCGAGCTGGGCCTGGCGATCGCCTGGAACGGCTGCATCTACAACTACAAGGAGCTGCGCCGCGAGCTCAGCGACCACGGCTATCGCTTCTTCTCGCACAGCGACACCGAGGTCCTGATCAAGGCCTATCACCGGTGGGGCGACGACTTCGTCAACCACCTGTTCGGCATGTTCGCGTTCGCCATCGTCGAGCGTGACAGCGGCCGGGTGGTGCTCGGGCGTGACCGCCTGGGCATCAAGCCGATGTACCTGACCGAGGACGGGAATCGCGTCCGTTTCGCGTCGACGCTGCCGGCCCTGCTCGCCGGCGGCGGCGTGGACACCCGCATCGACCCCGTCGCCCTGCACCACTACATGACCTTCCACTCCGTGGTGCCGCCGCCGCTGACCATCCTGCGGGGGGTGCGCAAGGTTGCGCCGGCGTCGATCGTCGTCATCGAGCCCGACGGCAGGCGCCTCACCAAGACCTACTGGACGCCCGACTTCAGCCGGTGCGCCGAGCGAGCCGACTGGTCCGAACGCGACTGGGAGGACGCCGTGCTGTCCTCGCTGCGGGTCGCCGTCGAGCGCCGCCTGGTCGCCGACGTGCCGGTGGGCTGCCTGCTGTCCGGCGGCGTCGACTCCAGCCTGATCGTCGGCCTGCTCGCCGAGGCCGGCCAGCACGGGCTGTCCACCTTCTCGATCGGCTTCGAATCCGCCGGCGGCGTCGAGGGCGACGAGTTCCGGTGGTCCGACATCGTCGCCGAGCGCTTCGGCACCGACCACCACCAGATACGCATCGGCACCGAGCGGATGCTGCCCGCGCTCGACGGGGCCATCGGCGCGATGAGCGAGCCGATGGTCAGCCACGACTGCGTCGCGTTCTACCTGCTCAGTCAGGAGGTCGCCCGCCACGTCAAGGTCGTCCAGTCGGGCCAGGGCGCCGACGAGGTGTTCGCGGGCTACCACTGGTATCCGCCGATGGGGTCGCCGGCCGCCGCCACGCTCGACGGCGCGGTGAGCGAGTACCGCGGCGCCTTCTTCGACCGCGACGCCAGGGGCGTGCAGGCCCTGCTGGGGCCGGCGTTCTTCGCCGACGGCGACCCGAGCGGTCGCTTCGTCACCGAGCATTTCGCGCGCCCCGGCGCGGAAACCGGGGTCGACCGCGCGCTGCGGCTCGACACCACGGTGATGCTCGTCGACGACCCGGTCAAACGGGTCGACAACATGACCATGGCGTGGGGCCTGGAGGGCCGGGTGCCGTTCCTCGACCACGAGTTGGTCGAGCTGGCGGCGACCTGCCCGCCGGAGCTGAAGACCGCGCACGACGGCAAGGGCGTCCTCAAGCAGGCCGCGCGCCGGGTGATCCCGTCGGAGGTCATCGACCGGCCGAAGGGGTACTTCCCGGTTCCGGCGCTGACCCACCTCGAGGGCCCTTATCTCGACATGGTCCGCGACGCCCTCTACGCCCCGGTCGCCAAGGAGCGCGGGCTGTTTCGCGCGGACGCGGTCGACGCGCTGCTGGCCGAGCCCAACGGCAAGCTGACGCCGCTGCGCGGTAACGAGCTGTGGCAGATCGCCCTGCTCGAGCTGTGGTTGCAGCGCCACGGCGTGACGGGCCCGGCCGCATGACCGTCCTCGACCCCTCCGAGGACCACCCCGAGGCGATCACCCTCGGCCTGCACGACGCGACGCC
>NZ_LZKC01000124.1:0-9211 GCF_001672685.1 Mycobacterium sp. E2462 | reverse complement strand
CGCAATCGGGGGTTGCCGACCCGGGTGCTGCTCATCTCGGCGCACGACGAGCCGGCGATCGTGTACCAGGCGCTGCAGCAGGGTGCCGCGGGTTTCGTGCTCAAGGAGGCGACGCGCGCGGAGATCGTCACGGCCGTGCGGGATTGCGCCGCGGGCCGCGACGTGGTGGCGCCCACCCTGGTCGGCGGGTTGGCGGCGGAGATCCGGCACCGCGCCGAACCTCCCGCCCCCGTGCTCAGCGCGCGGGAGCGGGAGGTGCTCAATCGGATCGCTCGCGGTCAAAGCATCCCCGTCATCGCCGGTGAGTTGTTCGTGGCCCCGTCGACGGTCAAGACGCACGTGCAGCGCCTGTACGAGAAGCTGGGCGTCGGTGATCGCGCCGCCGCCGTCGCCGAGGCCATGCGGCAGGGCCTGCTCAGCTAGCGGCCGACCAGGGACCGGGCTGGCGCTTCGGTGCGGGCCCCTGCGCCAGCAGCGAGTTGGCGACGTACACCGCCTCGGCGACCAGCCGGCGGGCCCGGCGTTCGACCCCGCACAGCTCGGCGTCGTCCACGCCCGCCCAGCGAAGCTGCCGCTTGACCAGGATCAGCGGGTCACCCCCGCATGGATGATTCGTCCGATAGGTGACCGCCTCGACCACGCCGGGCCCGCCGCCGGCGCTTGCCCGCCGCACGGCGTCGGCCACCGAGTCCGCGACCGCCGCGACGTACCTGCCGTCGGCGGAGCGCAACGGCAGCCCGCGGCTCTCATGCGGGCCCCGACGCCCGCGAGCGCCCTCGACGATGTTCTCGACGACGAACACCAGGGGCAGCCGCCAGGACACCGCGATGCTTGCCGCCGCGGTGAACTCCGCCGTGTTAGCGTCTCGCCCGCCGATCGCGCACAGGGTGACGTTGCCGGAGCCGGCCAGTTTCTGCGCGTAAGCGTCGCCCAGGGCGAACGAGATCGACCGCGCCAAATCCGTTGAGCTGTCCAGCAATTGCTTCCAATCGGTGGCGTACGCCGTCTGGTTGGCAGCGGCGGAGGGGCGGGGGCAGCGCAGTTCGGCCAGGGCCGGGCCGAGGGGAAGGGCCCGGGCGACGTGCTCGGCGTTGCGGAAGTGCGGGATCGCGGTGTGCACCACATCGCCCGGCCGTAGCGCCGCGGTGGCGCCGACGGCCACCGCCTCCTGACCGAGCGCGGGCGGCAACGAGCCGTCGAAGGGACCGTCCACGCGCGGCTCGTCGAGGGCCATGTCGAGCAGTCGCAGTACCCACATCCGGCGGTACAGCTCCAGCCGGTCGTCCCGCGCCAGCGTTGCCGAAAGTTCGGTGGTGTAAGTCATTGCCGCGTCTCCTTGCTCACTGCGATCCGGTTGCGCGCCGGCCGAGCCCCGTAGTCGGGTGGCTGGGCCGGTCACCGCGTTGAACACAGTTCTGAAGGTAGGGCGCGGCCGCGGCGGGCGCCTCCGCCGATCGGCTCGCGAACGGGATGAATCTCGTGTCACCCGATCGGGGGACACGGCGCGCGTGGGCGACGCGCGGCGTTGGCGGTTAGGGAGCGGGTACCTCGATCACCGTCGCCGAACCCATGCCGCCACCCGCGCACATCGCCGCGACGCCGATTCCCCCGCCGCGACGCCGCAATTCGTGGACCAGCGTGACGAGCATCCGGGCGCCGCTCGCGGCGACCGGGTGGCCCAGCGAGCAGCCGCTGCCGCTGACGTTCACCGTGTCGGGGTCGAGGTCGAGCAGCCTGACGGTGGCCACGCACATCGCCGCGAAGGCCTCGTTGATTTCGAACAGGTCCACGTCGGAGACCGAAAGGCCGGCGCGGGCAAGGGCTTTCGGGATGGCGTCCACCGGCGCCAGCCCGGTGATCGCGGGGTCGACGCCGACGGACGCCCAGGACTTGACGGTGGCCAGCGCGGGCAGGCCCAGCTCGTCGCTGGCGATCGTCAACACCGCGGCACCGTCATTGGCCCCGCAGGCGTTGCCGGCGGTGATGGAGAAGCCCTCGATCTCGGGGTGCAGCGGCTTGAGGGCGGCCAGCTTCTCCATGGTGGTGTCGCGGCGCGGGTGCTCGTCGACCGCGAACACCCCATGCGGAGTCTCGATCGGAACGATCTCCTCCTTGAACCGCCCCTCGTCGATGGCGGCGATCGCGTTGCGGTGCGAGCGCAGCGCCCAGGCGTCCATCTCCTCGCGACTCACGCCCGCCTTGACGGCGGCGTTCCAGCCGACCGTGATCGACATGTCCAGGTTCGGCGCGTCGGGACGATCGGGGTGCGTCGGCGGAAACCAGTCGACCCACTCGCCGTCCACCTGCAGGCGCGATCGGGGCGAGGTCGACGCCGAGTTCACGCCGCCCGCGAGCACCAGCCGGTCCATGCCCGCGCGCACGCTCGCCGCGGCGCTCTGCACGGCGGCCTGGCCCGCGGCGCAGTGGCGGTTGTTGGCCAGGCCGGGCACCTGCGTCAGGCCGGCCGTGACGGCCGCATGCCGCGCGAGCACCCCGCCGCCGTAGAGCCCCTCGCCCAGGATGACGTCGTCGACCTGCGCCGGGTCCAGCTCCTTGGCCGCCTCGGTAACCACGTGATGCGCGAGGTCGAACGCGCTGGTGTCGCGCAACGTGCCCTTGCGGGCGGTGCCGATGGGGGTGCGCAGCGCGGACACGATGACGGCTTCGGGCACGGCCTTCTCCTGTGGTGGCGAGCGGACGCGGCGGCGCAGTCACGACGCCCCGCGGGTCGAGAACTCTATTCTCTCAATCGGAGAGCCTCAGTTGCAAGGCGACGCCGCGCCGGTTCCCGCTGGGCTGCCTACACTGCTGGGTCATGACAGAGGCGACGGCGGCGCTGGAGGGGTCGATCGACGTCCCGGGCGGGACGGTCTGGTTCACCCGAATCGGGGGCGGGCGGGGCCTGCCGCTGCTCGTGGTGCACGGCGGGCCCGGCCTCCCGCACGACTACCTGCGGTCGCTGGAACGGCTGGCCGACGAGCGCGAGGTCATCTTCTGGGATCAGCTCGGCTGCGGAAAGTCCCCCTGCGCACCGAATCCGGCGCTGTGGACGATGCAACGCTCGGTGGCCGAGACCCGGGCCGTGGTGGATGCGCTCGGCCTCGACCGCTTCCACCTGTTCGGCAACTCCTGGGGCGGCATGCTGGCCCAGCAGTTCGTGCTGGACGCGGGCCCCCGGCCGACCAGCCTGACCGTCTCGAACAGCATCGCCTCCATCCCGGCGTTCGGCACCATGGTCCAGCGGTTGAAGTCCGAGCTCGACCCCGCGACGCAGGCGGCCATCGAACGCCATGAAGCCGCCGGCACCACGCACGCCGCCGAATACCAGGCCGCGATCCGCACCTGGAACGAGACCTACCTCTGTCGCGCGCGGCCCTGGCCCCGCGAACTCGAGGAAGCCTTCCGCCACATGGGCTCCGAGATCTTCGAAACGATGTTCGGACCCAGCGACTTTCACATCGTCGGCACCATCCGCGACTGGGACGTGATGGACCGGTTGGCCGAAATCACGGTGCCCGCCCTCATCCTCGCCGGCCGGTACGACGAGTGCGTGCCCGAGCACATGTGGGCCATGCATCAGCGCATCGCCGGCTCGCGCTTCGAGCTGTTCGAGGCGAGCTCCCACATGCCGTTCATCGAGGAGCCGGAGAAATTCGACGCCGTCATGCGCGAATTCCTGGCACAGCACGAGGATTCGGCGGCGTAGCGCCGGGTTCAGTTCTTGCCGGCGGCCAGCTTCGTGACGATCGACCGGAAATCCTCGGTGAGGAACGACTGGCTCTCCGCGGAGAGGGCGTAGTCCAGGCTCGCCAGCACCGCCCGCTCGAGGTGGATGTTGAGCACCCGCTTGGTGCTCTCGACGGCCTGCTGCGGCAGCTCGAGAATCTTCTTCGCGCACGCGATCGCCTCGGCCACGGGATCGGCGACGACGTGGTTGGCCAGCCCCAACTCGACGGCGCGCTGCGCGTCGATCCTGGTGCCCGTCAACGCGAACTCCTTGGCCAGCAGCAGGCTGATGTGCAGCGGCCACGTCAACGGTCCGCCGTCGGCGGCCACCAGGCCGACCTGCACGTGCGGGTCGGCGAGATAAGCCTTTTCGGCGATGTAGACGATGTCGCTGAGCGCGACCAGGCTGCAACCGAGCCCGACGGCCGGCCCGTTGACCGCGGCCACGACCGGGATTCGGCACCGCGCCATCCCCAGCACGATCTCCCGCCCGTCCCGAATGGTCTTGGCGCGCAGGTCGGCGTCGGCCGAAAGCTCCTTGAGGTAGCTGAAGTCGCCACCGGCCGAAAACGCCCGCCCCGCCCCCGTGATCACCGCCGCCCGGGCGGTCGGGTCGTCGGTCAAGCGCTGCCACAGCCGTGCAAGGCCCACGTGCAGGTTGTCGTTCACCGAGTTGAGCGACTCCGGCCGGTTCAAGGTGATGAGCCGCAGGGGACCGTCGGCTTGGACGTCGATCTCGGTGGGCATGTCGTACACGTCAGACTCCTTCTTTTCTGGTCGTGACCCGCTTCACCCGGGCTGCGCCCGCGTTCGCGATCACTGCGGCAGTCCCAGGATGCGCGCAGCGATGATGTTCTTCTGTATCTGCGACGTCCCGCCCATCACGCTCTGGGCGCGGCTGTACAGATAGGCGCCGAGCAGGTCGGCGTCGCGGGTGCCGGCGACCGCCACCGCGGCGTGCCCGACGGATTGCTCGACCCAGGTCATCAGCAGCTTGTCGAGTGAACCCTCGGGCCCATGCGAGATGCCGTCGAGTTGTTCGGACAGCCGCCGCCGCACGTGGTGCGTCAGCATCTCGGCCTGCACCGCCGCCCAGGCCAGCTCCTCGGGAACCTCACCCCCGTTGCGGCTCAACATGGTTCGGACCAGCTTGCCGTAGCGGGCCGCGTACCCCAGCGTCGAGGGTTCCCGCTCGTGACCGACGACGGTCATCGCCACCGCCCAGCCTTCGCCGGGGGCGCCGACCATCCGGTCCGCCGGTATCTTCGCACCGTCGAAGAACACCTGGCCGAACTCGTTGGTGACCCCGTTGATCATCCGCAGCGGACGTTGTTGCACGCCAGGCTGTTTCATTTCCAGGATGAAGGCCGATAGGCCGCGGTGACGCTTGGCGTCGGGCTCGGTGCGGGCCAGGAGTAGACACCAGTCGGCCACGTCGGAGTAACTCGTCCAGATCTTGTGGCCGTTCACCACATAGCTGTCGCCCTCGCGGCGGGCGGTGGTGCTCAGCGACGCCAGGTCCGAGCCGGCGCCCGGTTCGCTGAAGCCCTGGCACCACCGTTGGGTGCCGTCGATGATGCCGGGCAGGAAGCGCCGGCGCAGTTCGTCGTTGGCGTGGCGGCCGATGCCGTAGACCAGGTAGCCGACGCTGGGCCGCGGCGGGGCGCCCGCGCGCGCGAGTTCCTCGTCGACGATGACGTCGTAGACCGGGGGAAGTTCCTGCCCGCCGTACTCGCGCGGGAAGGACAGGCCGAAGAAGCCCTCCCGGTACAGCGCCTGGTGCCACCCGGCCTGCAAGGCCCAGTAGTCGTCGCCGGAGCCCACAAACTCTCTGGCGCGCAACGTGAGCCAGGCCCGCAGCCGCTCCCGGAACGCGGCCTCGTCGGCGGAGTCACGAAAGTCCAAGGTCGATCTCCTTCAACGTCACGGGCCACAATTCGGTCGAGGTCAGCGCGCGCCGGAGATACACGTGGACCAGGCACTCCCAGGTGTTGCCGATGCCGCCGTGCACCTGGATGGCCGTCTCGCAGACGGTTCGGGCCGCGCGGGCGCAGTAGACCTTCGCCACCTGCGCGGCCCTGATCGCCTCGGGCGCGGCCAACTCGTCGACCGCCCAGGCGGCGTGCCGCAGGACGCTCACCGAACCCTCGATGAGTGCCAGGCTTTCGGCCAGCAGGTGTGCGACGGCCTGATATGAACCGATCGACTTGCCGTACTGCTCGCGGATTTTCGCGTAGTCACAGGCGAGCGCGTGCGCGCCGCGGGCGATGCCGACCAGGTCGGCCGTGGTGGTGACCAGCGCCAGGGCCCGCCATCGCGCGGCGGCGTCCTCCGATATCTCGCCCTGCGACACCGGCGCCCCGGCGACGTCGGCCTCGGCGCGGGTGAGGTCGGCGCAGGTGCTCGCGGCGCCCACGTCCGTGGCCAGCACCGAGGTTCCGGACAGGGTCAGGGCGCGCCGCGCACCCCGCGCATCGATCACGCGGCCGTCGACGGCAACGGTGGCACCGTGCGCGTCGGCGCCGACGCGGCGGGCCAGGTCGTCGGCCAGGAGCGGGCCCAGGAACGGCGCATCGACGAGGCGGCGGCCGAACTCCTCGGCGACGACGGCCACCTCCACGCCCGACGCCTCGTCGGCGCGCAACGACCGCCAGCCGGTCGCGTCGATCTGCTTGTCCAGGCGGCGGATTCGGTCCTCGTCATCGAGCTCCTGCACCGCGCCGGGGCCCAGGTCGTCGGCCAGCTTGGCGGCGGCGTCGCGCAGCTGCCGTTGTTCAGCGGTCAGACGTACATCCATAGCGCTCCTTCAGAATTCGGCGCAACACCTTGCCCGAGGGCAGGCGCGGAATGTCGGGCACGAACACGATCCGGGTCAGCTGCTTGTAGGAGGCGAGCCGCTCGCCCACCCGCGCCGCCAGCTCCGCGGCCAGGGTGTCGGCGTCGGCCGATGCGTGCGCGGCGACCGCGGCGACGACCGCTTCCCCGTTGCTGCCGTCGGGCACCCCGAAGACCGCGCAGTCCTTGACGTCCGGATGGCCGTGCAACACCGTCTCGATCTCGGCGGGGGCGACCTGAAAGCCGCGCACCTTGATCATCTCTTTGAGCCGGTCGGTGATCCGCAACCAGCCGGCGTCGTCGAGCCAGCCGACGTCCCCGGTGCGATACCAGCCGTCCCGGACGGCCTCGCCGGTGGCCTCCGCAGGCAGGTAACCGGCCATCAACGAGGCCGACCGGGCCTGGATCTCACCGACCTCACCCGGGCCGACCGGCTCTGAAGTCCCCAGCGACACCACGCGCACCTGCACCCCCGGCACCGGGCGACCGACCGCGTCCAGCCGGGCGCCGGTGACCGGGTTGCAGGCGATGACGGGCAGCTCGGTGGTCCCGTAGGCCGGCACCCAACCGACGCCGGTGCGCCGCGTCACCGTCTGGGCGACGTCGGCCGCGACGGGGGTGGCGCCCCACATGATGTAGCGCAGCGACGACAGGTCGTAGGACTCCAGATCGGGATGCGCCGCAATGGCCAGCGCGATCGGGGCGACGGCCATCTCGACGGTGATGCGGTCGGCGGCGATGTGGTGCAGCATGCGGTCGATGTCGAACCGCGGATGCAGCCGGACCCGGGCACCCGTCCGCAGCGCGGTGAGCAGATTCAGCAACCCCAGGATGTGCGACGGCGGCGTGACCACCTGGATCCGGTCGCGCGGCGTCAGCTGCAGCGCCGCGCGCCAGTGCGCCACGGCGGCGCCCAGTGACGCGTGGGTGTGCCGCACCGCCTTCGGCAGGCCCGTGGTGCCCGAACTGAACACCAGGACCGCATCGGACGGCGGGGCCGCGGCGCGAGGCGTCGAAGCGCCCGCCGGCACGGGCTCGTCCAGGTGCAGCATGGGCATCAGCCCGGCGAGGACCGGGTGGTCGCCGACGGCGTGGCCGGGGGCGGTGAGTGCGAGCGCGTGGTCGACCTCGGCGCGTCGCCACGCGGGGCTCAGCAGCACCGCGGTGGCGGCCACCCGCCAGATCGCGAGCACCGCCGCGACGAATTCCGGTCGGGTGGACGCCATGACGGCCACCCGCTGGCCCGCCCGCACACCGCCGCTTCTCAGGCGGGTCGCCCAGCCGCTGGCAAGCGCGTCGAGATCGGACATGCTGAGGTGCCGCTCCCCGTACACGAGCGCGGGCGGCTCGGTCACGTCCCGTCCTCCCTGGCAGGCCGGGCTCGCCCCCGACGTGGCTTGAGAAGACCCTATCGGTCTGTGAGAATAGTATTCTCTACAGTGAAGAATGCAAATGTGTCGGGGGCGGTCGAGTGCCAGAATCATCGAGGAGACCCACCGGTGGCTGATCCCGCAGCGAACGGCTCCGTCGCCGGCAGCGTGACGATCCTGCTGGACCGCAAGAAGGTGACCGTACCGATCGTGGCCGGCGAGACCCTCTTGGAGACGGCGCGGCGCGCCGGCCTACAGCCCCCGTTCAGCTGTGAGGCCGGCAACTGCGGCACCTGTATGGCCCTGCTCGAAGAGGGCCACGCGACCATGCGGGTCAACGACGCGCTGGACGACGACGAGGTGGCCGAGGGTTACGTCCTGACCTGCCAGGGCGTGCCGGACACGGACACGGTCACGGTGCGCTACGAGTGAGTGAGAGGGGCGAGCGCATGGCCAAAGGCGTCATTCTCGTTGAGAGCCGGCCCAGTTCGCCGGAGCGGGAACGCGAATACAACATGTGGTACGACGAGGTGCACCTGCCCGAACTCGTCGCCCTGGACGGTTTCGTCTCGGCACGGCGGCTGCGGCCCGTCGACGGCAACGGCCCGTATGTGGCCATTTACGAGATCGAGGGCGACGACCTGCAGGCCATCCTCGACGGCATGATCGCCAACGCCGGTCAGCTGCACATGTCCGACGCCCTGCAGCTGGATCCGCCGCCGATTCCCCGGCTGCTCGAGACCACCACCGAGTGCGACGGCTAGGCCACACGGCCACACAGTCCGTGCGCGAAAGGATTTGAATGAACGTCGACGACTTGATCCTGGTGAGCATCGACGACCACGTCGTCGAACCGCCGGACATGTTCTTGCGGCACGTGCCGGCGCGGTACAAGGACGAGGCCCCGATCGTCGTCACCGACGACAAGGGCGTCGATCAGTGGATGTATCAAGGCCGGCCGCAGGGCGTCAGCGGCCTCAACGCCGTGGTCTCGTGGCCGGCCGAGGAGTGGGGCCGCGACCCGGCCGGATTCGCCGAGATGCGCCCGGGGGTCTACGACGTCCACGAACGGGTCCGGGACATGAACCGCAACGGCATCCTGGCGTCGATGTGCCAGTCGTTGTAGGCCGACACCATGACCAGCGTGACCTCTTCGCGGTGCATGTTGAGGTGCCGGGCCGAGAACCCGGTGAACGTCGGGAAGCACATCGACGCCAGGATGCCGTTGCGGTTCATGTCCCGGACCCGTTCGTGGACGTCGTAGACCCCCGGGCGCATCT
>NZ_LZKC01000123.1:0-1097 GCF_001672685.1 Mycobacterium sp. E2462 | reverse complement strand
GCGCGCGGACCTGACCCGGCCGGCGATCAACCACTACTTCTCCAGCAAGCGGACGTTGTATCGGGAAGTGCTGGACGAAACAAATAAATTCATCATCGGTGCCGGAATTGAACGGGCATATCAAGAAACCGGGCTGGCGGCACAGCTCACGACATTCATCTCCGTGGCGGTGCGCGGCAATATCGAGACCATGGGCGGATCGGCGATGATCATCTCCGGCGTCCTCGAGTCGCAGCGGCACCCCGAGTGGAACACCACCGAGAACGACTCCGTGCGCCTGTGCCGGGACTTTCTGAACCGCATCGTCAACGACGCGGTGACCAGCGGCGAGGTTCCCCCTGACGTCGACGTGCCAGCGTTGATCGAGGCCTTGCTCGTCCTTTTGTGCGGGGTGGGCCTGTATGCGGGCTTCGTGCAGGGCCCCGAAGCCCTGCTGTCGATCACCGGGATGATGCGCCGACTCCTCGAGGGAGCGTTCCGCCGGTCGGCCGATCTGCAGTGACGTAGCGCACAAAGCGCATAGGCTAACTAACCTTTGCCGGTATTCTGGGCGGATATGACTGACCTGGACGCCTCGTTACCGCCCTCGCAACGGACCTCCGGTGACAGCTGGACCATCACCGAACTCGTCGGCGCCACCGCGCTGGGGGTGGCCGCCGCGCGCGCGGCCGAAACCGCCCGACCGGACCCGCTGATCCGCGACGAATACGCCCGCGTGCTGGTGTCCTCGGCCGGCCCGGCGTGGGCCCGCCTGGCCGACCCCGACGTCGGCTGGCTCGACGGAGACGAATACGGGCAACGCGCCCACCGGCTCGGCATCGACTATCAGGCGGTGCGGACGCACTTTTTCGACAGCTACTTCGCCGCCGCCGCGGACGCGGGCATCCGCCAGGTGGTGATCCTGGCGGCCGGGCTGGACTCCCGGGCCTACCGGCTGCCCTGGCCCACCGGCACGTCGGTGTACGAGATCGACCAGCCCAAGGTGCTGGAGTACAAGACCTCGACCCTGGAATCGCTGGGCGCGTCACCCGCCGCGATCCGCCGACCGGTCCCGGTGGACCTGCGCGACGACTGGCCGGCCGCGCTGCTCGGCGCGG
>NZ_LZKC01000122.1:0-35968 GCF_001672685.1 Mycobacterium sp. E2462 | reverse complement strand
CGCGCGGCGGCGTTCGGCACGCAGGTGGACCGCAGCAATTGGAGCCTGGTGGGGCTGTTCCACCTCGCGGAGACCGAGAAGCAGGCCCGCGAGGAGGTCAAGTTCGGCATCGAGCCGTGGTTCCGGTACTTCCAGAAGGTAGCCGCCTTCCCGCAGATGACCATGCCGGGTGAGCAACTCGACGAGATGATCGACGTCATCAACGAGAACGGCGCCGGGATCATCGGCACGCCGGAACGGGCGCGGGCCCAGGTGCAGCGGCTGTGGGACCAGTCCGGCGGGTTCGGCTGCATGCTGCAGATGGGCCACGAGTGGGCCAACCCGGCGGCCACCAAGCGGTCGGCCGAACTGTTCGCCGCCGAGGTGATGCCGCACTTCCAGGGCCTGGCGCGACCGACGCTGGACGCCGCCGAACGCGCGGGTCAGATGCGCGAGGACCTGGCGCTGACCCAGTTGCAGGCCGTCGAACACATGACGAAGAAATACCAGGACGAGGTCGGCGCGGGCTAACCACCCGCAAGGTCGGGCGTGGCGACGCCGATGCCGAACCACCGCGCCAGGGTGTCCCGCAACCGGCGCAGCTCGTCGTCGTCGGGCGCGGACGCCGACGACGCCCAGGCGACATAGCCGTCCGGCCGCATCAGCAGGGCGCTGGCCGGGACCGGACCGTCGGGCCGGCCCGCGGCGACCGTCAGCGCGTCGTCGTCGGCGCAGTCGGCGACCGCGGCGGCGACCACCGCCCCGTCGGTGAGGTCGATCAGCAGCGGTCGGCCGGTGCGCGCCAACTCGGCGACCCGTCGGCTGCCGCGGCCGTCGACCACCGCGAAGTCCGGCACCCAGTAGCCGGTCAACGGGTGCTCGTCGGCGCCGTCCGCGCCCGCCAGATACCGGTTTTCGGCCCCGGACACCAGGTTGGTGAGGCGCCGCACGGCCTCGGGCGCCGCGAGCAACTCCCCGAACAGTTGGCGCAGGGCCGTCACTTCGGGGCCGGGCCGGACCAACGCCAGCTGGGCGCGGCTGTGCATGATCACCCGTTCGGCCGCGGGTCGGCGTTCGGCCTCGTAGGTGTCGAGCAGCTCGCCGGAGGCGCGCCCCTGCACGACGGCGGCCAGCTTCCAGCCGAGATTCACCGCGTCCTGCAGTCCGAGGTTCAGCCCGGGGCCGCCCATGGGGGAGTGCACGTGCGCGGCGTCGCCGACCAGGAACACCCGCCCGGCGCGGTAACTGGAGGCGATGCGGGAGTTGATTCCGGAAAAGCGGCGCAGGTCCAGGGGCGTGCCGGGCGCGGCCGGGCGCAGGGGCAGGTCGGCGCCCAGCACCCGCTTGGCGCTGGCCTCCAACTCCTCCAGGGTCATGGGCGGCTCAGCCACGGTCCCGGTGTCCGGTGGCGACAGGCGCGGGGTGCTGTCGAGCTCGAACACGATGACCGCCGGGCGGCCGCCGAGCGCGCCGCTGGCGATGACGCCGCCCTCGGCGCGGTGGAAGTGCAGCGGCGGGATGCGGCCGTAGCCCGGCACGTCCACGCCCCCGGTGGCAGGGTCGATCCAGTCCGCGGGCGGCAGCACGTCGAAACCCATCCGGGCGGTCACGTCGTACGACGACATGCCGGGAAAGTCGATGCCCGCGAGCTTGCGGGTCCTGCTGGTGCCGCCGTCGGCCCCGACGACGTACCCGGCCCGCAGCTCGTAGGGCCCGTCGGGTCCCGTGACGCACAGCGTCACCGCGTCGGCGTCCTGCTCGAACCCGGTCAGCGCGTGCCCCCACCGGATGTCGACGCCGCGTTCGGCCGCCCGGTCCGCCAGCGCCTGCACCAACCGCGGCTGCTGCACGGCCAGCAGGAAAACTTGCGCCTCCGGCACCGTCGCCAGGTCGAGCGGGAATGCGGCGAACATCGCGCGCGGGTTCAGCTGCGGTGGCCCGTCGCTGCCGGCGAGATCGTTGTACACGCCGCGGTGGTCCAGGATTCGGACTCCCTGGCCGATGACGCCGTTGGCCCGGCGGCCCGGATTGGGGCCGGGCATTGGATCCAGGACCACCGGCCGCAGCCCGGCCAAGGCCAACTCGCCGGCGAGCATCAGCCCGTTCGGACCCGCGCCCGCGATGACGACGTCAATCACTTCGCCCAGCGTAATGTGGCGCGCACCCGGCAAACGGCCACGAACCTCACAGGTGGCCGATAGCCCCGCCCCAGGCGGTAGCTAGCGGCGCGGCGCACGCTGCGAGCATGCCCGCCACCATCTTCCGCCGCCGGCGCCCCCCGCTTCCGCTCCTCGGCGTGTCGATCGCCGCCGCGCTCGCCCTGCTCACGGCGCCCCCCGGCCCGGCGAGCCCCACGCCCGCGGCCGTGCGATTCGTTGACCTGGCGACCGCGCCGGCAGCACCGCCCCGCACGCCGCCCGGCTTCGCCGGTTTTGCCGTCGACGACAGCGACGATCAAGCCCAGCTACAGCAGCAGCAGGCCCTGCAGCAGATGTTGCAGTCCGAGCAGCAGACCGAACAGCTCAACGAGCAGGCCGAGCAGCAGTTCGAGCAGGGCATGGAGCAGGCTCAGCGGGACGAACAGCAGGCCGACAACCCGTGAGCCGCGCGAACTAGCGGGCCGACTGACGCTCAGCCGTCTTGACGAGTCGGCCGGCGAAGAACTGCACCGCCCCGCGCAGCGCCGCCCGCACCGCGGGGCCGGTCCCGCGAACGCCCTCGACGAACGAACCGCTCCAGCGGATATCCGTGCCACCGGCGGCGTTCGGCGTCAACACGACCTCGCCGGTGTAATCCTTCGCCGGGGTCGCGGCGCCCACCAGCTTGTAGACCTGGCGGCGGTCCTGCTCGTATTCGACGATCTCCTCCTGGATGAGCACCGGCCACAGCCCGAGCCGGCGCACCGCCCCGACCCCGCCGGGCGCCGGGTTGCCCTGGCGCGCCCAGCTGGAGTGCACGACGATCGGCCTGGCCCAGGCCGACCAGTTTGCGCCGTCGGCCACCAGAGCGAACAGCGCCGCGGCGGGCGCGCTGCTGGTGCGGTTGATCTCGAAAGAAAACTTCCGGCCCGACATGCCCGACTCCCTTGCGTTTGCTGAGCGGCCCTCAGCGACTGCGCGTACCTTAGCGCGGGCGCCGGCGGCGGGACCATCCGGTCGCAGCGCGAGCCCCGACGGCGGGGGCCCGGTACCGCACGTGCCGACCGTCACGCCCGCGCACGCGGCGTTCGCCGAATTGCCTTGCCTACAGTGGCTTTATGGATCGCGGCTCGCCGTCAAGCGGCACCCCTGGCCTGCTCCGGATCGAGGACTGCCTGGACGCAGCGGGCAACATCAAGACCCCGCAGGGGGTCACACTGATCTCCCTGATCGACCGCAACATCGCCAACGTCGGCGACGCGGTGGCCTACCGATTCCTGGACTACAGCCGCTCGCCCGACGGTGTCGCCGACGAGGTGACCTGGCGGCAGTTCGGCGTCCGACTGGAAGCCATCGGCGCGCGCATCCAGCAGGTGGCCGGGCGGGGCGAGCGGGTGGCGATCCTGGCGCCGCAGGGCCTGGACTATGTCGAAGGCTTCTACGCGGCGGTCAAGGCCGGCAGCGTGGCGGTGCCACTGTTCGCCCCCGAGCTGCCCGGCCACGCCGAGCGCCTACAGACCGCGCTGCGCGACTCGCAGCCGACGGCCGTGCTGACCACCCGGGCGGCGCAGGGCGCGGTCGAGGCCTTCCTGTCCGACCTGCCGCGGCTGCGCAGGCCGCAGGTCGTGCTCCTCGACGAGGTACCCGACTCGGCGCGCGCCGCGTTCGCGCCCGTCGACCTCGGCCACGACGAGGTCTCCCACCTGCAGTACACGTCCGGCACCACGCGGCCCCCCGTCGGCGTCGAGATCACCCACCGCGCCGTCGGCACCAACCTGGTGCAGATGATCCTGTCCATCGACCTGCTGGACCGCAACACGCACGGCGTCAGCTGGTTACCGCTGTACCACGACATGGGCCTGTCCATGATCGGCTTCCCCGCCGTCTACGGCGGCCACTCGACCCTGATGTCGCCCGCCGCCTTCGTGCGGCGCCCGCAGCGCTGGATCAAGGCCCTCTCGGCCGAAACCGGCCGGGCCGTCACCGCCGCGCCCAACTTCGCCTACGAATGGGCCGCGCAGCGCGGCCTGCCCGCGCCGGGGGACCCCGTCGACCTGAACAACGTGGTGCTCATCATCGGCTCGGAACCGGTCAGCATCGACGCGGTCAACGCGTTCAACAAGGCGTTCGCCCCGTACGGCCTGCCGCCGACGGCGTTCAAGCCCTCGTACGGCATCGCGGAGGCGACGCTGTTCGTCGCGACCATCGCGCCCGACGCCGAGGCGACCGCCGTGTACTTCGACCGCGAGCGCCTCGGTGCGGGCCACGCGGTGCGGGTCGCGGCGGACGCTCCCGGCGCCGTGGCCCAGGTGTCCTGCGGCCAGGTCGGCCGCAGCGAGTGGGCCGTGATCGTCGACCCCGACGCGGCCACGGAGCTGCCCGACGGGAGCGTCGGGGAGATCTGGGTGCAGGGCGACAACGTCGGCCGCGGCTACTGGGGGCTGCCCGGGGACACCCGCCGGGCGTTCGGCGGCACGCTGCGGTCGCGGCTGCCCGACGGCGGGCACGCCGACGGTGCCGATCTGGACCGCCCGTGGCTGCGCACCGGCGACCTGGGCACCTACCTCGACGGGGAGCTGTATGTGACGGGCCGGATCATCGACATGATCGCCGTCGACGGCCGCAACCACTACCCGCAGGACATCGAGGGCACCGTCGCCGAGGCGTCAACGTTGGTCCGGCGCGGCTACGTGACCGCGTTCACGGTGCCCGACGGCGACCCCGACGGCGCCCCGCGGCTGGTGATCGTCGCCGAGCGGGCCACCGGCACCAGCCGCGTGGACCCACAACCGGCGGTCGAGGCCATCGCGGCCGCCGTCCGCCGTCGCCACGGGGTGCCGGTCGCCGACGTGCGGTTCCTGTCGGCCGGCGCGATTCCGCGCACCACCAGCGGCAAGCTGGCGCGCCGCGCCTGCCGCGACCACTACCTCGCCGGCACCCTGAGCTCGCACTAGCCGCCGCGTCCGGCACGCGGTGGCATCCTGGCCGTGTGGGTTTGCTCATCCGGCTGGCGGAGCTGCTGATCGTCGTCCTGCCCCTGGTAGGTGCGGCGGTGGCGGTGGTCCGCTCGTTCGGCGGTGCCAGGCGGCAGGCCGAGCGCCCGGGGGAGACCGCCGTGGCGCGGGACGACGCGCCCGCCCCTGCCGCGAACCCGGCGAACCAGTGGCGCTCGATCCGACGCGTGGTGGACGAGCACGCCCGCACCGACGCGCGCTGGCTGGACTACGAACTCGACGCGGGCAAGCTGCTGGATTTCCCGCTCATGACCGACATGCGCGATCCCCGAACGGTCGCGTTCCACAAATCCAAGTTGCGGGCCGAGCTGTTGCGGCCGGTCAAGGCGGAGGACCTGCTCGACGATCGGGACGCCGCCGAGCAGTATCGGGCCGCCGTCGAGGACTACGTCACCGCGTTCGACGTGGCCGAGGCGGAGGCGATGCGCCGGCGCCGCACCGGCTTCTCGACCGCCGATCAGCAGCGCCTGGCCCGCGCCCAAAGCCTGCTGCGGGTGACGTCGGACGCGGCGGCGGCGCCGCAGGAGCGGCAGCGCGCCTACGAGCGGGCCCAGCGCGAGCTCGACGGCCTGCTGATGCTGCCCGCGACCACCCAGGCCAACATCGAACGGGGAATCGCCGGCGAACTCGAGGGGTAGGCGTGGGGCTCACGGGCAGCTGTAGCCGCCGTCGATCACCACGTCGGAACCCGTCATGTAGCTCGACGCCTCGCTCGCCAGGTACACGTAGAGGCCGGCCAGTTCCTCGGGGTGGCCCATCCGGCCCAGCGGTATCTTCGGCTCCCACAGCCGGTGGTAGTCGGCGAGCGGCTCGACGAGTTCGGTGCGGATGTATCCGGGGCTGACGCTGTTGACCCGGATGTTGTGCGGCGCCAGCTCGACGGCCATGGCCTTGGTCAGGTGGATGACGGCCGCCTTGGAGACGCAGTAGTGACCCACGCGCTGCGGGACGTTGATGATGTGCCCCGACATCGAGGCCGTGGTGATGATCGCGCCGCCGCGGCCCTGGTCGACCATCGCGCGCGCGGCGGCCTGTGCGGTGAGGAAAACGCCTGTGACGTTGGTGTTTTGGAGGCGCTGGAACTCCTCGGGCGCCATGTCGAGCATGCCTTGCACGCTGATGATGCCGGCGTTGCACACCGCGACGTCCAGGCCACCGAACTCGGTGCTCACCCGGTCCACCATCGCCGTCACCTGCCCGGCATCGGTGACGTCGCACGGGACGGCGATGACGCGGCCGTCGCCGTGCCCGGCGATCTCACCGGCGACGCGGTCCAGCGCGTCCGCGTGCCGCGCCGCGATCGCCACGTCGGCGCCCGCCTGCAGGTAGGCCTGGGCGACCCGCTTGCCGATGCCGCTGGACGCCCCGGTCACCAGAGCCCGCTTGCCGTGCAGGCCGAACAACCCCATGACGTTCATCCGCGATCCCCGTTCCGACCCGTGACCAATACATAGAACACGTTCTAGTGTGTCCGCCATGGGCAAATTCACCAGGGCAGAAATCGAGCGGGCCGTCGAGCATTACACCACCGTCGTCGAGGGATGCAGCGCATCCAGGGACTGGCGACCGTTCGCCGATCTCTTCACCGACGACGTCGAATACATCGAGCACCACTACGGGGTCTTCCACGGGCGCGAGGCGGTGCGGGACTGGATCGTCGCCGTTATGGCGCCGTTCCCGCACATGCGGTTCCCGACGGGCTGGACCGCCTACGACGAGGACAACGACGCCGTCGTCGTGATGATCAAGAACCTGCTCGACCACCCGACCGATCCCGACGGTGAGCCCTTCTGGTTTCCGAACTGGACCCGGCTGGTGTACGCCGGCGACGGGTTGTTCTCCAGCGAAGAGGACATCTACAACCCCGACCGCGACGCGCCCGGCGTGGTGACCGCCTGGCTGCAGGCCGGCGGCCAGCTGGCCTCCGAGGAGATCCTGCAGCCCGGCGCCTGACCGGCCCGGCGCGCCGCTCAGGACGGGCGACCTGGCCCGTGGGGTCCGCCGCGCGCTTGGCAGACTGTGCTCATGGCACAGATAACCTTGCGTGGAAACCCGATCAACACCGTCGGCGAGCTGCCCGCGGTCGGCTCGCCGGCCCCCGCGTTCACCTTGACCGGCACCGACCTGGGCGCCGTCAGCAACGACCAATTCACCGGTAAGACGTTGGTGCTCAACATCTTTCCGTCTGTCGACACGCCGGTGTGCGCGAAGAGCGTGCGGACGTTCAACGAGCGCGCCGCCGGCGGCGGGGCGACCGTGGTGAACGTGTCGAAGGACCTGCCGTTCGCGCAGGCCCGCTTCTGCGGCGCCGAGGGCATCGAGAACGTCAAGACCGGGTCGGCGTTCCGCGACAGCTTCGGCGAGGACTACGGCGTGACCATCACCGACGGCCCCATGGCCGGGCTGCTGGCCCGCGCGGTCGTGGTGATCGGCGCCGACGGCAACGTCGCCTACACCGAGTTGGTGCCGGAGATCGCGCAGGAACCCGACTACGACGCGGCGCTGGCGGCCGTCAGCTGACACCGGCGCGGCGTTTGCAGCGCACCTCCTTCGCCGGCCGTGACCTGTGGTTGCGGCGTCAATCCGTGTTAGCCTGATCGTCGCAGGTAACCGGCTGGCGAAGGAGCACCGCGCGATGTTGCATACCGCGGACAAGGGCACTTGGTTGGCGACCGGCCTGCTGGTGGCGGCGGCGCTCGCGGGCTGCAGCGGCAAGACGACCGTCAAGGCCGACGGCGCCGCGCAGTCCGTCGTCGACGTCGTCTACAAGCAGACCGGGTTCCGCCCCGGCGACGTGCACTGTCCGTCCGGAGTGGAGGCGAAGGTCGGTCAGCAGTTCGACTGCCACTTCACCGGTCCCGAGGGCAAGGCGTACGTCGCCAACATGCGCATCACCACGGTGGAAGGTGAGCGGGTGGACTTCGCGGTGAACACCCACCCGGCCTAGGGACGGCCCGGCGCCGCGTCCGCGACCTCTTCGACGGCCGTCGTACGGATGACCCGCATCGTCGGGTTCGTCGCCGCCGCGGTCACGCGCCGCCGCGACCGTCGATGACGTCGCGGAAGCCGGCGGCGGGCTGCACGGAGGCACCCAGCGCCGCGACCCGGCCGGACAGGCCCTTGTCGGACGTCACGACCCGGATGTCGGAGGGGTGGGCGTCGGCCCGCACCCGCCGCACGATCTCGTCGTCGGCCGAATCCGCGGCGGCCCGCGGGGCGTAGGCCACCTCCACCACCGCCGATGCGATGGCGTCGCGCGGGGGCCGCTCGAACACCACCGTCACGGCCTCGGCGCGCCCGGCCGCCCACCGGTCCAGGCTGTCGACCAGGGCCACCATCGCGCCATTGCGATCCCGCCACCACCCGTCGGGCCGGGAGCCGATCACGTTCATGCCGTCGATGATCCACCGCACCCGGCCCACGGTAGAGCGTTTCGTCGGCCCGGTCCGGCCGCCCGCGCAAATCATTCATAAAGCGGTCAATGATTGGTACCGTCGCGGTGTCCCGGCCCGCACGCGGGCGGCGTCCGGACCGAAGGAGAACGACGATGGCGTCGATAGCCGAAGAGCGGGTCGTGGCGCTGGCCCGGGGAATGCGGGACCTGGTGCGTGCCGAGGCCGCGGAGTCCGAGCGGCTGCGCACCACGAGTCCAGCGATCGTCGACGAGATGTGGGCCAGCGGGCTGATGTCGGCGTTCAATCCGGCCGCGGCCGGCGGCGTCGAGCCGTCGTTTCCCGAGATGATCGAGACGTGGATCGAAATGGCTTGGCAGGACGGGTCTTTCGGGTGGATCGGGATCGCCAATCTACCGTCGTCCTTCGCCGCCGCGGCGTACCTGCCCGACGACGGCTACGCCGAGGTCTTCACCGCGCGCGACAATCGGGTCACCGTGGGCGGCCAGTTCTTCCCCAACGGGCAGGGCAGGGCCGTCGACGGGGGTTACCGGGTGAGCGGGGCGTGGAACTTCGGGTCGGGCATCGGGCATGCCCAGTACGTCGCCGCCGGGTTCTTCCCGATGGACGACGGCCAAGTGCGGTCAGCCGGCGAGGGTCTCCCCGAGATGCGGGTCGCGGTGATCCCGCGGGAGCAGGTCAGCTTCGACGACGGATGGCACGTCCAGGGCCTCAAGGGAACCGGCTCTTACGACTACAGCGTCCAGGACGTGTTCGTGCCCGCGGGCCGCACCTTCGAGTTGTTCGCGCGCCGGCCGCTGCGCGGCGCCTCACCGGCCACCCGCATGGGCCTGATGCCGGTCACCGCGGCCGGGCACGCCTCGTGGGCGCTCGGCGTCGCGAAGAGCATGCTCGACGACGTGCAGGACTTGGCCGCCACGAAGTACCGCATGAGTGACATGGCGTCCCTGGCGAGCCGGCCGACCTTCCAGAAGGGGCTGGCGCACCACCGCGCGGCCTGGCGCGCCGCCCGCTTGTTGGTGCTCGACGCCTTCACGTGCGCCGAGGCCGCGGTGGCGGCGGGCGACGACCTGACGCCGGGGCTGCGGGCGGACATGCGGGTGGCCGCCGTCTACGCCACCGATACGGCCCGTGCCTGCGCGGAGTGGGCGCACCTGGTGGCCGGTACCAGCTCGATCCGCGAGGGCTCCCGGCTGGAGCGGGCTTTCCGGGACATCTACACCGGCACGCAGCACGCGTTCATCAGCGAGAAGGTGGCCATCGACGCTGCCCAGATCTGGCTGGGCCTCATCGACGACCAACCGGGGCTATAAACCGCGGGCCGCGCCCCGGCTAGATCAGCCGCTCGCCGTCTCGGGGTCCCGCCTCCCGGTCGGTGTCGTCGCCGCGCGACGTGTCGGTGAGCGAGGAGGCCAGGCCCGGTCCCGCGGCGCCGCCGGCCGACGCGCCCTGGGCGAGCGAGCTCAGCGAACTCAACGGGCCCGCGCCCGCACCCAACGCCGTCGACGCGGCGTTGACGACGCCCGGCAGGCCGGCCGCCGGGACCCCCGCCGTGGGGGTCGGCGGAGGCACGACGGGAGATGCGGGCGTCGACTCCAGCAGGCTCGTCAGCAGCGGGGTGCGCGCAGCCGAACCGCCGGCACCCGGCAGCGCCCCGCCTCGAGCCAGGCCGCCGCCCGCGCCCGCGGCGAAGGGCTTTCCGACGAACTGCGCGCCCGCCACCTCCAGCGTCCCCGCGGCCTCGCCGTCGACCTCGGCATACCTGCGGGCAATGTCGGTCAGGGTCACGCCCGCGCGGGCCAATTCCTCTTGAGCGGCCGCGTGCGCGGCGAGCAGCGCCGCGCCGTCTTCGGCGAACGCGATCGCGGCCTGGGCGGACACCTCGTCGACCCCGGCGGGGACCAGCGCGGTCACCGCCGGCGCCGCGGCGGCACCGGCCGCCAGGCCGCGCGCGGCGACGTCGACCAGCTGGACTCCGATGGTGCCGGCGACCGGATCGTGTGACATCGACTCCATGCGCGCGCTGCTCCTTCGTCGCGGGACCGCCGCTGCGTCGCCCCCGCGTCGCGGGGCGCCGAGATCATCGTAAGCGGCGCGGGGAGTTTCGACCACGCGAACGAGGCGCACACCGCGGCCTACCGGCAACCCGGCCCAGGGCGAGCACAATGCGCAAAACTGCCGAATCGTCGCTTATTCCCACTATTGACCACAAGAGCGACAGGGCCCCCGCCGCCGCCATATGTTCAATTCGACCGCAGTCATGGCCCACCACTCGGGACCGCGAAATGCACTGAGGGAAAACCGAATTGATCGGCGCAACAGCCGCCGACTGAAGATTGAGGAGCACGCAAATGGTCGCATTGGGCAGCATCAACGGATGGCAGGCACCCGACGGACCGGTGACCACCTGGACGGCGTCGCCCGCGACGCGGACGGCGGCCGCGAGCGCACCCCGAAGCGACCAACCCGCGAGTTACCAACAGGCACAACACATTCGAGTCGCTCACTACGCCGAGGCGCTGGGCAGGCAATTGCCGCGCCTGATGGTCGTCGCGTGGGACGTCCCCGGCGTGTGCGACCTCCCGGCGATGACGGCCGTCATTAACGCCCACGTCCGCCGCCACGACACCTACCACAACTGGTTCGAATTCGACGAGGGCGACGTCGTCCGGCACACGATCGACCCGGAGGTCATCGACTTCGTGGCCGAGCCGATCGGCACCATGACCGCGGCGCAGATTCGCACGCACGCGATGACGACGACGCCCGGGACCCTCGAGTGGGGTTCGTTCACCTTCGGGGTGATCCAGCACAGCCAGTACTTCACGGTCTACGCGAGCGTCGACCACCTGCACATCGACGGCCTCTCCGCCAGTCTGATCTTCCTCGACCTGCACCTGACCTACCAGGGCCGGCGGCACGCCAGCCCGGTCGCCCTGCCCGCGGCCGGCAGCTACACCGACTACACCGCGCGGCAGCACCAGCAGCTGGCCGCGCTCACGCTGTCGTCTGCTCAGACCCAGGGCTGGCTCGACTTCGCCCGTGACAACGACGGCAACTGGCCCAGTTTCCCGCTGCCCCTGGGTGACACGCACGCCACCGCCAAAGGCGACTTCCTGACCGTCGACCTCCTCGACGCCGACGAGACGGAGTCGTTTGACACCGCCTGCCGGGCGGTCGGCGCCCGGTTCAGCGGTGGCGTGCTCGCCTGCGCGGCGCTGGCCGAACACGAATTCACCGGTTCCAGCACCTATTTCGGTTTCACGCCGTATGACACGCGGGTGCCGGGCGTGGACACGATGAGCGTCGGCTGGTTCGCCAGCCTCATCCCGGTCGTCGTGCCAACGGCCAGCGGGTCGTTCTCCGAGGCCGCTCCGGCGGCACAGCGCTCGTTCGACGGCGCCAAGCATCTCGCGGGCGTGCCGTTCGAGCGGGTGCTGGAGCTGCTGACGCCGGATCAGCCGGCCATCAAGCTGCCGACCCGTGCGGCGATGATGGTGTCCTTCCTGGACTTTCGCAAGATTCCCATCGCCTCGTTGTGGGAAGAGACGAACTTCGGCACCTACGGCGACAACCTGTCGCACGGCGGGATCAACATGTGGATCAACCGGCACGCCGCGCGCACCACGGTCACCATCTCGTTCCCGGACAACACCACCGCACGCGAATCGGTGCACCGCTACCTCGCGGCGCTGCTAGGCACGTTCAAGGCCGTCGTCAAGAACACCGCGGACTGGGTGGACGAGGTGGCCGAACACGCGAACTCGACGGCTCAGCTGCCGGTCGCCGGCCGCTGATACGGACCTCAGCGAGAAGGGACTTCACCATGAGCACCGTGCTCGATCTGACCGATCAGGTCCATTTCCTCGGCGAGCAAGCCACCGGAACCAGCATTGTCCTGCAATGCGTCTGGGTGTACGACACCACGATCGATCTCGAGGGTTTACGACGGTTCCACCACCACCTGCAGCGCGGCCGGTTGGCCCGCCGCATCGACCCGTCACCGCTGCCCTTCGGGCGGCACCGCTGGGTCGCCGCCGACCGGACGCCCGATCTGCACGTCGCCCAGCCACCCAGGCCGCGAGGCGAGTTCGACGCCTGGCTCGACGAGCAGGCCGAGCTCCCGCTGGACGCCGAACAGGGGCCCGGATGGCGCCTCGCCGTCCTGCCCTTCGCCGAGGGCGGGGCCGGGGTCACTCTGGTCATCTCGCACTGCCTCACCGACGGCGTCGGGCTGTGCGAGGCGCTGGCCGACGCGGCGTCGGGTCGCGGCGACGCGATCACCTGGCCGGCCGCTCCCGGGCGCCGGCGTTGGCCGACGGTGCGCCGCGACCTGCGCCAGACCGCGAGCGACCTGCCCGACATCGGCCGCGCCGTCGCCGCCGCGGTCCGCGCGCTGGGGTCCGCGCCGCGCGCCGCGGCACCCGCCCGCACAGCGCGCCGAGAGCTGCCCAGCGGGCGCGGCCGGGCCGCCAGGCTGTCGACCGCGACGGTGCTCGTCGACGCGACGCACTGGGACATGCGGGCGCAGGCGCTGGGCGGGACGAGCAACACCATGCTCGCCGCGGTGGCCGCGCGGCTGGCCGTCCGCCTGGGCCGCGTCGGTGCCGACGGCTCGGCGCTGCTGGCGATGCCCGTGAACAACCGGCTCCCCGGCGACACGCGGGCCAATGCGCTCACCGGCATCGAGATCTCCGTCGACCCGCGTGCCGTGCTGACCGACCTGCGCGACGTGCGCGCCGCGACCAAGCGGGCGCTGATCCACCGCCGCGACGTGCCGGACGAACGCTTCGCCTTGCTGCCGCTCACGCCCCTGCTGCCGAAGTGGTTGGTGCGGCGCATGATCGGCATGGCCGTCGGCGAGGCGGTCACCGGGTCGTCGAACCTCGGCGCCGTAAACCCCGCCGCGCTGCGGCCGGACGGCACCGAGGCCGACAGCTTCGCCATGAAGATGCGCTACCCCCGCATGACCGAGGCGACCATGCGGCACACCCGCGGACTGCTGAGCCTACTGTCCGGCAGGACGAGCGACACGGTCTTCGTCTCGGTCGTCGCCCATCAGCCCGTCGGCGCCGAACATAGCCTGCCACAACTCATCTCGTCCGCGCTCGCCGATTTCTCGCTCACCACAACGACGCAGCGCCGAACCCCCGAACGGCTCGCCGCTGCGCGCGGCCGCCCATAAGTCCCCGCCCCTTAAGAAGGTTCACCATGGCTACACAACTCACCATCTTCGCGGCCGCGCGGCGCATCGATGCGTTCGCGCTGCTGGGCCGCCTCGTGTCACGCGCGCCGTGGCTCGTCATCGCCGGCTGGCTGGCGGCGGTCGGCGTCCTCGGCGCGACGTTCCCACCGCTGACCGAGGTGGTGCAGCGCCAGCTGGTTCAGGCCCTCCCGGCCCGGGACATGGCGGCCGCCAACCAGATGGCCGCGGCCTTCGGTGAATCCGCGCAAAACATCCTCATCGTCGTACTCACCGACGAGCGCGGGCTGACCCCCGCCGACGAGGCCGCCTACGGCACGCTGGCCGCCACGTTGCGCGCCGACTCCCGCGACGTGGCCGCCGTGCACGACGTCGTCGCCACGCCGGCGCTGCGTCCCTCGCTGGTCAGTGCCGACCACAAGGCGTTCTACCTGGCGGTGGACCTCAAGGCGCCGGCCGGCTCCCCGGAATCCTCGCAGGCGTATCAGCGCGTCGCACAGACCGCCACCCGGCTGGCGCCGGGGCCCTCGTTGACGGCGGCGGTGACCGGCCAGGCCGCCATCGTCGGGGACATGTCCATCGTCAGCGCCCGCGACATGCACATGATCGAAATCGCCACCGCCGTCTTGGTTCTCACCATCCTCTCGGTCATCTACCGGCGGCCGGTCACCGTGCTCGTTCCGCTGCTGACCATTGGCATCTCGGTGGCCTGCGCCCAGGGCGTCGTCTCCGCGCTGAACCAGCTGGGGCTGGGGGTGTCCGCACCGACGATCGCGCTGATGACCGCGATGATCGTCGGCGCCGGCACCGACTACGCCGTGTTCCTGATCAGCCGGTACCACGAATTCGTCAGCGCAGGCAGCGATTCCGATGTGGCGGTGCAGAGGGCGCTGAGCTCGATCGGCAAGGTCATCACCGGCTCGGCGGCCACCGTCGCGCTCACCTTCCTGGGAATGGTGTTCACCCGCCTGCCGGCCTTCACCACCGTTGGACCGGCGCTGGCGGCCTCGATCGCCGTCGCGTTCCTCGCGGCGATCACGCTGTTGCCCGCCATCCTCGTGCTCGCCGGCCGGCGCGGCTGGGTCGCGCCCCGCGCGGCGCTCACCGGACGACTGTGGCGGCGGTCCGGCGTCGCGATCGTGCGCCGCCCCAGAGTGCACCTCGTGATCAGCCTGATGGTGTTGAGCGCGCTGGCGTGCTGCGCCGCCTTCCTCGCGCCCACCTTCAACGACCGGATGCAGTTACGCCAATCTGCACGCAGCAACGTCGGGTTCGCCGCGATGCAGCGTCACTTCACGACCAGTGCGCTGCTGCCGCAATACCTTTACGTGCACTCGCCGCGCGACCTGCGCACCCCGCAGGCCCTGGCCGACCTCGAGCAGATGGCCCAGCGCGTCGCGCAACTGCCCGACATCGGCACCGTGCGGGGCGTGACGCGCCCCAACGGGCAGCCGCTCGACCAGACGAAGATCAGCTATCAGGCCGGGCGGGTGGGCACCAACCTGGAGAACGCGTCGACCCAGGTCTCGGACAGAACCCACGAGCTCGACGCGCTGAGCGCCGGCGCCGACAAACTCGCGGCCAGCCTCGCCCAGGTGCGCGACCAGATCCGCGGCGCCAACGGACTCACCGCCGAGGTGGACGCCACCTTGGGCCAGATGCGGCAACAGGTGAGCGCGGCCACCCAGCTGTTGGACACGGTGCGCGGGCTGGGCGACAGCGGGCCCGCCGCCGCGCTGGGCAGCCGCGCCGTCGACGCGGCCGGCCCCATGGTCAACGCGCTCAACGCCAGCCCGCAGTGCGACGCGGACCCCGCCTGCGCCGCGGGCCGCTCCCAGCTGCAGCGGCTCGTTGCGGCACGCGACGACTCGACGTTGACCAAGCAGATCGTCGCGGTGGTCGGCACCCTGCAACAGAAGCTGCAACGCCTGAGCGCCCTGCTGACGACGGCGGTCAACGCCGGGGCGCCCCAGCGGGTGGCGCGCCTGCAGCACGGCGCCGACGCGTTGGCCGACGGCAGCCAGCGGCTGGATCAAGGGGTCAAGGCGCTCGTCGAACAGACCAAGAAATTGGGCGCGGGCATGGACCAGGCGGCCGACCTGCTGTTGTCGATCAATCGCGACGCGTCGCGAAACACGATGGCCGGCATGTACATTCCGCCCACGGTGATCACTTCCGAGGATTTCAAGACCGCCGCGAAGATGTTCATCTCGGCGGACGGGCATTCGGTCCGCTTCATCGTCGAGACGCGTTTCGGCCCGTTCAGCACCGCCGCGATGGATCAGGTCGCCTCCATCCTGGCAACGGCTCGCGGGGCGCAACCCAACACTTCACTGGAGGGCGCCTCGATCTCGGTGGTGGGCACCACGGCGATGTACAGCGCGATGCGCGACTACTATTACGGCGACGTCCGATTGATCGTGGTCGTCACGCTGGTCGTGGTCTTCCTGATTCTCGTGGCGCTGCTCCGGGCGGTGGTCGCACCGCTGTATCTCATTGCCTCCGTTGCTATTTCGTTCCTGTCGGCGCTGGGCATCGGGGTCGTGGTGTTCCAGTTCGTGCTTCATCAGGCCATCAACTGGAACGTTCCGGCGATGGCATTCATCGTGCTCGTCGCGGTCGGAGCGGACTACAACCTGCTGCTGATCACGCGAATCCGCGAAGAGTCCACCGCGGGCGTGCGCACCGGGGTGGTCCGCGCCGTCCGCTCGACGGGGGGCGTCATCACCTCGGCGGGCATCATCTTCGCCGCGTCCATGTTCGGGCTGTTGTTCGGCAGTCTGTCGACCATGGTGCAGACCGGGGTGACCATCGGTGTGGGTCTGCTGGTGGACACCTTCGTGGTGCGCACCATCACCGTGCCGGCCCTGGCGGCGATGTTGGGATCCGCGAACTGGTGGCCCGCGCGGCCGTCACCGCGCTAGCGCCCGCGCTTGCCGACGGCCAGGAACTCCTGCTCCGGCCGGCCCGTGGTCCCGTAGCGCAGCCCGACGGTGACCTCCGCGGTGGCCGCCAGCGCCGCCAGATACCGCTGCGCCGTCGCCCTCGAGATGCCGATCGCGGCGGACACCTCCGCGGCCGACATCGGGCGCTGCGCGGCCCGCAGCGCGTTCAGGACAAGATGTTTGGTCGACGACGCCGCCACGGTGGCGGGCTGCGGCGCCGCGACCCTGGGCCGCAGGGCGTCCAGCGCCGCGTCCACGTCCGCGGCGGTCAAGTTGGGGCTGGCCAAGATCTTGCGGTAGCGCGCATAACCGGCCAGCCGCGCCGCCAGGTCGGTGCTCGCGAACGGCTTCACCAGATAACCGACCGCGCCGGCGGACATCGCCGCGCGCACGGTGACCGCCTCGGTGGCGGCGCTCAAGATCATGCTGTCGCCGCGCAGTTCGCGGATGAAGTCGATGCCCGACCCGTCCGGCAGGTAGACGTCGACCAGGGCGAGGTCGACGGGACCGACCTGCCGCGCCGCCTCGAGCGTGTTGGCGGTCGCGCTGACCGCGAAGCCCGGGAGGGCGTTGACTACCTCGGCGTGCAGGTTGGCGACCCGGAAGTCGTCGTCGAGCACCAACACCGTCAGATCTGCGTCGCCCACTGTGCCTCCTCCGTCAGCACTCCCGGAAGCCGGGCGATGAATTCCGCGCCGGGCAGCCGCAATCCGGCGTCGGCGCCGCCCGGGCTGGACAGCCAGAGGTCGCCGCCCAGCGAGCGCGCGATCTGGCGCGACAGGGCGAGCCCGATGCCGCGGCCGCCGGGGATGCCGGAGTCCGGTTTGGTCGACGTGCCCTCGGTGAACAGTTTGTCGACGAAGTCGGCCGCGACACCGTCGCCGCTGTCGGCCACCGTCACGTGCAGCGTCGAATCCTCTTGCAACAGTTCGATTTCGACCTCTGCGGCCGACGCGTCGCCGGGTATCGCACCGGCCCGGGCCGCGTCGATGGCGTTATCGAGCAGATTGCCGACCACCGTCGTGACGTCGACGGGCAGCGCCAGCCGCCCGGCCACCCAGGTGTTCTCGCCGAGCTTGAGCGTCACGCCGGCCTCCCGCGCGGCGGCGGCCTTGGCCGCCAGGAAGGCCTGCAGATAGGCGTCGCGGATCGCCTCGATCCCCGGTATCGCCGAACCCAACGGCCCCGACCCGAGGAGTTCCTCGAGGTATTGCCTGCCTTCGTCGACATGACCGGCGTGCAGCAAGCCGTTCAGCAGGTGGAGGCGGTTGGCGAACTCGTGGCGCTGGGCGCGCAACACGGTGCTCATCACCTGCACCGCGTCCAGCTGGCGGGTGAGCTGTTCGACGTCGGTGCGGTCCCGCACCACCAAAACGGTTCCCAGCGAGCGCCCCTCGCGGCGCACCGGCCGCGCCGACACCACGACCACCAGGTCGCCGACCGTGGCCAGGGTCGGCGTGGCGGCGGCCGACCGCAACACCTCGAGCACCCGCGGCGTCAGCCCGATCGCCTCGACCGGTCGGCCCGTCCGGCTTTCGATCCCGAGCAGCCGGCAGGCCTCGTCGTTGACGAAGGTGGTGCGCCCGGCGGTGTCCACCGCGAGCACGCCCTCGCCGATGCCTTGCAGCACGGCCGCCTGGCTGCGCACCAGTTCGGTGATCTCGGTGGGCCGCAGTCCCAGCGTCAAACCCCCCAGCCGACGGGCGAGCAGCCAGGAACCCGCCACGCCCATCAACAGCAGGATGCCCGCCATGGTCGCCAGCGCTTGCACGTTCTCGGCGAACTCGTCGTTGAACGTCTTGGTGGAGATGCCGACGGCGACGATGCCCAGAACCCGGCCGGTCGCATCCTGCACCGGTGCCCTGGCGACGATCACCACGCCGAAAGCCGTTGACTCCTCGGCGGTCTGCTCGCGGCCGGCCAGCTGCGGCGCGAAATCCGCCGCCACCGGATAACCCAGCAGGTCGTGGTCGGGCGCGGCCAGCCGCACCTGGTTCCTGTTGGTGATGACCACGAACAGCACATGGGTGCGCTGCTGGACCCGTGCCGCGACGCTTTGGATAGGGCCGCCCGCCAATTCGGCGACGAACGCGGGGGTGGGGGTCCGGGGCGCGTCCTGGTAGCGCGTGATGTTGTCTTGCACGGTCGGTGCGGAGGCCACCACCCGCGCGATGTCCAGGGCGTGCACCCCGTATTGGACGTTCAGCCGGTGCCGGTCGAACATCGCGAAGACCATGAAGGCGAACACCAGCGTCAGCGTCACGATGACGAGTTGCACCACCAGGATCTGGGTGGCGAGTCGCAGGTCGATGCGACCCTTCTCGGCCATGACTGGACCCTACCGTGCCGCTGAGCACAACGCGCAAAATTGCCGATCTGCTGTCGCGCTTGACGATTGCCCGGTTACCATCGGCGGATGCGTGGCTCCAAGATCCTGATCACCGGCCCGACCGGTCAAATCGCCGCCCCGGTGGCCCGTGCGCTCGCGGCCGACAACGAGGTGTGGGGCATCGCGCGCTTCACCAAACCCGCCGCTCGAGAGTCGTTGCAGGAGGCCGGGATTCACTGCCAGACGGTCAATCTGGCCGCGGGTGATTTCGCCGGGCTGCCCGACGACTTCGATTACGTGTTGAACCTGGCGGTCGCCAAGAGCGGCAATTGGGACAAGGACCTGGCCGCCAACGCGGAATCGGTGGGGCTGCTGATGGCGCACTGCCGCGCGGCCAAGGCCTTCCTGCACTGCTCCTCGGCCGCCGTGTACGACCCGCCCGACGAGGAACCGCGCGACGAGCAGGCCGCGCTGGGCGACAACCACAAAGCCCTGTTCCCCACGTATTCGATTTCGAAGATCGCGGGGGAGGTCGTCGCGCGGACGATGGCGCGAGCGCTCGGAGTGCCGACCACCATCGCCCGCCTCAACGTGCCGTACGGCGACAACGGCGGGTGGCCGTTCTACCACATGGAGATGATGCTGGCCGGCATCCCGATCCCGGTGCCCCCGGGCGCACCGGCGCGCTACAACCCGATCCACGAGGACGACGTCATCGCGACCATCCCCAAACTGCTGGCGGCCGCGTCGGTCCCGGCGACCACGGTCAACTGGTGCGGCGACCAGACCGTCAGTCTGCAGGAATGGTGCGAGTACCTAGGCTCGCTCGTCGGCAGGGAGCCGGTGTTCGAGCAGAGCGAGCAGGCGTTGCGGGCCAACCCGACCACGCTCGACCGCATGCACGAACTCGTCGGCGCCACGACGGTCGACTGGCGTGACGGCGTCCGGCGAATGGCGGCCAAGTACCACCCGGAGCTGGTGGGCGCTTAGCCGGGGCGCCGACCGAAACCCCCGGGCGCCGCCTGCAGCCCGACCGCGGCCCACTTTCGGCCTGAACCGGCGTGGCGGCTACCCGAGCGCCGCCTTGACCGCGCCGCGCCCGCGGTGCTAAGCAAGTGCTCAGCACCGCCGCAGAGGGGCGCCGGTCGTGATGAGGGCGAAGGGTCACATGACGCTGCAGACGGTATTGGACGACATCCGCAAGCGCCCAGGTTCGGGGGAGTCCATCGCGGTCATCAACCCCGCGACCGAGGAGACGATCACCGAATTCACCGACTGCGGGCCGGAAGCGGTCGACGACGCGGTGACGCGGGCGCGGGCGTCGTTCGATGCGGGCGTCTGGTCCGCGTTGCCCGGCCGCGAACGGGCCAAGATCATGTGGCGCATCGGCGAACTGATCGACGAGAACGCCCAGGAGTTCGCCGAACTCGACTCGCTGAACACCGGAATGCCGTTGCTGCAGGCCACTTTGCAGATGTCGACGTGTTCGGAATTCTTCCGCTACTACGCGGGCTGGTGCTCGAAGCTCAACGGCGTCGCCTACGACGTGAAGACCGACGGCATCGCCACCGACGCCTACGTCGACATGCACGCCTACACGCTCAAGCAGCCCTACGGCGTCGTGGGGTTGATCTTTCCGTGGAACGGCCCGATCTTCAACGCCTGCGCCAAGCTCGCGCCGGCGCTGGCGGCCGGGTGCAGCATGCTCGTCAAACCCGCGGAGGAAACGCCACTTTCGGCGCTGCTGCTCGACCAGCTGGTGCACGACGCCGGGGTGCCCGAGGGCGTCGTCAACCTGCTCACCGGTTACGGCCACACCGCGGGCGCCGCGATCACCGCTCACCCCGGCGTCGAGAAGGTCGCCTTCACCGGCTCCACCGAAGTCGGCAAGGAGATCGTCCGGGCCTCCGCCGGCAACCTCAAGAAGGTGACCCTCGAACTCGGCGGCAAGTCGCCGGTACTGATCTTCGACGACGCCGACCTGGACAAGGCCATCCTGATGGCCTCGCTGGGCATCTTCGTGCACTCCGGCCAGGGCTGCGTGTGCGGGTCGCGCATCTTGGCGCAGCGCGGTGTCTACGAGCGCGTCGTGGAAGGCATTGCGCTGATGGCCAATACGTTCAAGCTGGGCGCCCCCAGCGAGGAAGGGTGCGTCAGCGGGCCGTTGATCAGCCAGAAGCAGCTGCACCGGGTCATGGGTTTCATCGACGAGGGCAAGGGCGACGGCGTGGACGTGGTCGCCGGCGGCTACCGCCTGGACCGCAAGGGGTACTTCGTGCACCCGACGGTGCTGACCAACGTCGACCCCGGCATGCGGCTCTACCAAGAGGAGATCTTCGGCCCCGTCGTCAGCATCCTGCCGTTCGACGACGAGGACGAGGCGGTCGCCCTGGCCAACGACACCACCTATGGGCTGGCCGCCACCGCGTGGACGGAGAACCTCGGTCGCGCGCACCGGATCGTCAAGCGGTTGCAGGCGGGCAGCGTGCAGGTCAACTGCCAGTTGGTGTTCGACCACGACGTGCCGTTCGGTGGCCACAAGCAATCGGGGTGGGGGCACGAGTTCGGCAAAGAGGGCATCGACATGTACATGAAGACGAAATCGGTGTGGGCGCAACTATAAAAGGGGCTGATCACGACGGGCGCCCCGAAGGCCCTGCCGCGCCGTTGTCGGCTCGCGGTGGCGCAGAATCAGCCGAACCGGCCGCGGCCATCTACGCTGCACCAGGAACCGTCGGATCGAAAGAGGCTGGCCGCGTGAACGTGACCTCGCGAAATGCGCTGGCGCTGTATGGCACGGCGCTGCTCGTCGCCGCGACGGCGCCCGGCCCCGCCGGCGCCGACCCGGCGCCCACCCAGGTGATCACCACCGTCGCGGTCAGCCCGGGTGGCAACCCGATCAACGGATACCGCGAGGCGCCCCCGCTGGGCAACGTGAGCACCGTCAACGACTGCACGTCACCGTCCCCGTCGGCGGTCGCCGACAACGTCTACTTCTGTTCGCCCAGCGCGGCCGACGCGGGCACCTGCTGGCCGTCGAACGGCCGGTCGTTGCTGTGCATGGACAATCCCTGGGACATGCGGCTGCACCGCGTGAGCTATGACGGCGCGCTGCCACCCGTGCAGCCGACCCCGGCGCCGAGCCCGTTCGCCGTGGTGCTCGACGACGGGACGCGCTGCTTGCTGCGCAACGGGGGAGCGTGGGGCGGCCGCGCGGACGGATACGTCGGCGCCTACGGCTGCGGCGACCCGCACGCCGGCCTGGCCGTGCTGTGCATACCCAGCCAGCCCGCCGGAACCTGCCCGGACCGCTCGTCGCCGACGTGGACGGTGAGGGTCGGCCAGCTTGGCGGCCCGGACGCCGCGCTCCCGGCGCCCCAGACCCACACCGTCGCCACCGCCTGGATGGCCGGGGGCAAGGCCGGCCCGTAATCGGTTGGACGTCTTGCCGCGCCGCGGAACCGGCCGGCTACCAGACGCGGATCCAGTCGACGAGCATGTCGGCGGGATAGCTGCCCGGTCCCGGATCGCCGCCGCCGGAGCCCGCGACCGCGAGGTTGAACACCGGATAGACGGTGTAACCCGGGGCGTTGAACGGCCAGTCCGGTAGCGAGCTGGCGGGCACGTCGAAGTACGGCTGCGCGCCGTCGACGTAGTCCTTCCAGAATCGGATGCCGGCCGCGTCCCACTGGCAGCGCCAGGTGTGCCACGCGCTGTCCAGCGCGATGTTGTGCGTCTTCCACTCCCCGCCGTTGGACTTCGCGTGCACGGTGGTCGCGGCGGGCCAGTTGCCGTTGCCGTACCACTCCATCGTGTCGATCTCGCCCTGGTCCTCGTTGCCGAGCCAGTAGGCGGGCCACGCGCCGGCCGTCAAGCAGTCGAGCTTGATGCGCGCCTCCCAGGTGTGTCCGACGCCGCCCCGCCAGATGCTTTGGACCTTGCCGCTGTAGTAGGTGGGGCCGTCCTTGGCGGCGCGCAGCACCAAATTCGACTTACCGTCAACGAAGACGTTGCGGCGATCGTCCCGATACTGGCCGATATTCTCCGGCCGCTCCCAGTAGGTGGGATCTTTGATGGTTTCGCGAGCCTTCGCAACGGCCCATTTCGACGGATCGGGGGCCGAGCCGGCGGGGCCGTCGAAGTCGTCAGAGAAGATGTAGCTGCCGGGCTGCCCACTCGGCGCGTCGGGCGGCGCCACCCGGCCGACCGGGCTGGCCTGCGCTTTCGAGACGGGCAGCGCGGCGGCCAGCACACCGATCCCGGTCGTCAGGATCATCCGGCGGCGGTCGATACCCGGCATAAGCAAGGGACGATAGCAGCCGCCTGCGGGCGGCCGGAAACGAGAGTTGCCCCGCGCGGTTGGCGGAAAAAAGATGTCGGTGGCCGCCGTTAAATTCGTGCACGCGGCCCGACCAGCACGGACGGCGCCGCGATCGGGGTACCGGAGCGGTCGAAATTCACGGCCAATTCTCATCTTCGCGGATGGTTTGGTCTCAGGATTCGACGGGCATCCTGGAATCACGATCCGATAACCAATGTTTTACCCGACGCGGGTTGCACTGAGAGGAGTTACCGATCGTGGCACAAACTCCAGAAGCGACGGTCATTTTCCTCCAGTCCCACCCCCGGTGGGTCGCGGCTCAGCGGCACGAACGCGAGCGTCGTGAAGCTATGAGCCGACACCCCTCGTTTCGCGCCCGTCAGCGCGCCACGGGAACCGACCGCGCGGTGGTTCCGATGATTCGCGGCTTCAAGGCGTACTCCAGTTCGGACACGCCCGCCTGAATTCCGGCCGCTCATTGTGCGGTGGCCCCTTTTGTGCACCACCGAAGAATTGTCGTTTTGCGGCCCGGCTCCATAACGGTTTCGCCGACAATCCCCGTGCCTCGCTACGACTTGGCGCCGATTGCGCGGGTGCTTATTCACTCGATCTCCTATTGCTACTACGGTTCGTAGTTGCTCATCGTGGGGAGACGACAATGTCCGATCACTCCTGACACGACTGGCGCGTGCGGGCTCACGATCGCAGGCTGATCGCGGCCATGTTGGCATTCACCGCCGCCTTCGCCGTGCACGGCGCCGACCACGTGCGCCGGGGCATGGCGGCGTCGCCCCCCGCGATCATGGTCGGCGGTGCGATCCAAGGGCTGATCGTGCTGGTCGCGGTGGTTCTGGTGCTGCGGCAACACCGCTGGGCCGCGCCCGTCGCCACCTTCGTCGGCTTCGGCAGCGCCGCGGTGTTCGCGTATGCCCACGTGCTGCCGACGTTCGCCCCCGCACTTCAGGACAGTTTCACTTCCGGGCCGCGTATCAACGTCACGTGGTTCTCCTGGCTCACCGCCGTCGGCGAAATCGGGACCGGATTGATCCTCGGTGCCGTGGGCCTGCGGTCACACCGCTCACCAACCGGCGGCGCGGACCCGCGCCTGCGCGGCGTCGGCTGACCCGGGCGCCGCGACGTCAGTCGTGACCGGACGTTGCGGCACCAATGTCGAGGACACCACCGCCCTCCCGATCGGCCACCTCGACCACCGGGTCGTCGATGTCGTCGAATTCCAACCGCAACGCCCGCGACATGATTGCGTGCATTACGTACATCGTCGTGGTGTAGGTGAATTCGAGAATTTCCGTGTCGGTGAAGACTTCGCGCAGCTGGGCGAACAGCCGTTCTGGCACTCGGCCCTGTTGGGCCGCAAGACAATCGGTGTAGGCGAGCAGCAGGCGTTCGGCGTGGTCGAAACAGTCCGCCGTCTGCCATGACGGGATGGCCTGGATCTTCTCCTCGGACAAACCGGCCGATCGGCAGGCCTTGCAGTGTTGAGAGAATACGAACTGGCTGCCGACAACCCACCCCGCCCGGATCTGGCCCAGCTCCCGGTGCTCGGGCCGGATGGTCACCTCCTCGCGGTACAGCCGGAAGCCCCGCACGGCGTGACGCAGGGCGGCCGGGGACTGCGCCATAACCGTCCACCAATTGCCGGGCGTGCCCCCTAGCGCGCCGGGTTCGGCCACGGGGTCGCGGTCGCCGAACATGAAGTCGTACATCGAGCGAGTGAAGTCGTCGGTGACTTCGCCGCGGGGCACCGGCGTCAAGCGAGGCATGAACGCATTCAATCCCTACCCGCACGCAGCGTCAACGCGGTGCGGGAGGCCGTCCAACGAGGTCGCACCGCTCAGAGCTTGCCGGCGACGAAGTCGGCGGCCTGGTTGGCCATGCCAGCGTCGACGTAGGCGCTGGCGAGGTGCTGCGGCCAGTTGTCCTGCCAGGTGTTCGGATCGGCGGGATTGCACACCGGGTCGGCGCCGTGGCACAGCTCGATGGTCCGGTCGTTGTAGGTGGGGTTGAAGTTCGTGATGGGCCCCACCCATTGGCTGCCGTTGCCGAACAACGCGACGGCGGCGACGTGCTGATCGGCGCCGGGCGGCAGGGGACTGTCGAAACCTAACGCGGAGAACGGCACCGCGAGCACCACGTCGGTGACGGCCGCGCCCAGCGAATAGCCGCCCAGCACCAACCGGGTGTCCGGGCAGTTGGCGATCATGTCCTGAATGTGGTGGCTCATGTCGTTGGCGCCGACGTCCACCTCGGTGTCGGCGGGATACCGCACGGCGTAGACGCCGACGCTCTTGGATACCTTGCCGCGCAGCGCGCCGATGAACGCGTTGCCGAGCACGCCCGGTCCGGGCGACTCGTAGCGGCCGCGGGCGAACACGACCTGCACCGGCGGGCAGCTCGCGGCCGCGGCCCGCGGCGGGACCGGGCACGCCGCGAGCCCGGTGGCCGTCGCGGCCACCGCCACGGCCATCACCAGTACGTCGCGCCCGGGCACGCCCCCGATCGTAAAACGCCCGTGACGCCGCCGCTGGGGAACCGTGGCGGGGTAGCAAACGGTCGCCCGAGTCGATCGCCGGGCCGCCACCAACCCGGTCAGCCGGCGCGCCCGCACCGCCCGATAGGTTCACGGTGTGACGCATACCGACGCCAATTCCACCGAGAAGCTCTTCGCGCTCGCCGAGCAGGTGCGGGGCTTCATGCCCGCCGACGAGGGGCGGGCCCTGCACGACGCCGCCCTGCGCTACCTGCGCGGCGGCGTCGGCGTCGAAATCGGTACGTACTGCGGCAAATCCACGCTGCTGCTGGGGGCCGCCGCGCAGCAGGCCGACAGCGTGCTGTTCACCGTCGACCATCACCACGGCTCCGAGGAACACCAGGCGGGTTGGGAATTCCACGACGCCTCGCTGGTCGACGAGGTCACCGGCCTCTTCGACACGCTGCCGGTATTCCGCCGTGCGCTCGACGCCGCGGCGCTGGACGAGCACGTCGTCGCCGTGGTCGGCAAGTCCCCGATCGTGGCGCGCGCCTGGCGGACGCCGCTGGACCTGCTGTTCATCGACGGCGGTCACAGCGAAGCCGCCGCGACTCAGGACTTCGAGGGCTGGGCGAAATGGGTGGCCCCGGGCGGGGCGCTGATCATCCACGACGTCTTCCCGGATCCCAAGGACGGTGGTCGGCCGCCCTACTACATCTACTGCCGCGCCGTAAATTCCGGGCAGTTCCAAGAGGTGTCGGCCACCGGATCGTTGCGGGTGCTGCAGCGCGTCGGCGGGCAGCCGGGGGAGCGGGTCTAGCGGATCTGTTCTAGGATCGCCGTCATGTCGGCGGCACTCTCAGCTAACGCGCCCGCCCCGATGTCGTCGCACGCTGTGTCAGCGGCCGGTGGCGACGCACTCGCAGTCGAAGTCGGTCTGCAGGCCCAGCGGCAGCGCCTCGCCACGGAATAGGCCCGCGGCTCCGGTGGTGTCGGACAGGGCGTCGGCGGCCAGGATCATCGCGGCGCCGGTCCAAGTGGTGCGTTCCTCGGGCCACCGCTTGCCGTCGGCGAACACCAGCCCGGTCCAGTACGAGCCGTCGTCCTCGCGCAAGTGTTGCATGGCGGCGAACTGCTGGTGCGCCACCGACCGTTGCCCGAGGGCGTCCAGGGCCATGACCAGCTCGCAGGTCTCCGCGCCGGTGACCCACGGTCGGTCGCTCACGCACCGGATGCCCAGGCCGTCGACTACGAAGTCGTTCCAGCGCTGCGTGATGCGCGCGGTCGCGGCCGCACCGCGCAGCGCACCGCCGAGGATGGGGTAGTACCAGTCCATCGAGTAGCGGTCCTTCTCGGTGAACGCCTCGGGATGGGCGGCGATGGCGTGTCCCAGCCGTCCCAACGCCAACTCCCATTCCGGTTGCGGATCCCCGACGAAGGCGGCCAGCGCCAGGGCGCAGCGGATGCTGTGGAACACGCTGGCACACCCGGTCAGCAGCGCCTCCGTGAGCGGCCCCGCTTCGCTTCGCGCCCAACCGATTTCGCCGTACCCGGTCTGCAGGTCGATGACAAAGTCGATCGCCTTGCGCACGACGGGCCACATCTCGTGGCCGAACGCCGCGTCGTTGGTGACCAGGACGTGGTGCCACACCCCGGTGGCGATGTAGGCGCAGAAGTTGCTGTCGCTGTTGGCGTCCTCGATGACGCCGGCACGCAGCTGGATGGGCCAAGAGCCGTCGGGCCGCTGGGTGCGCCGGCTCCATTCGAACGCCGCCCGCGCGGGCTCCAGCAGCCCGGCCGCGGTGAGCGCCATCGCGCACTCGACGTGGTCCCACGGGTCGGTGTGCCCGCCCTCGGACCACGGGATGGCACCGGAGGGCTCCTGCGTGGCCGCGATGGACCGCGCGGTCTGCCGGCATTGCCCAGGGGTTAGCACGCCCGGAACTGCCGGCGCCTCAGACCGACGCAACTGAATACCCCGGCGTCGTCGCATCCTGCGCCACAGGCTTTTTCACGAAGTACATCGCCACGCTCTTGCCCACCAGGGGATTGAGCACCGACTCGGCCAGCCGGGTGATCCTCGGCCGCTGCATCAGGTCCCACACCAGCAACTTGTGGTAGGTGGTGACCGCGCGATGCTCGGTATTCGACACCCCCACAGCGCATTTCAGCCACCAGAACGGGGAGTGCAGGGCGTGCGCGTGGTGGGTGTGCGTCAAGTCCATTCCGGCGCCGGCGATCTTGCCCCGCAACTCGTCGGCCCGGTAAATGCGGACGTGGCCGCCCTCGTTGCTGTGGTATTCGTCGGATAGCAGCCAGCAGATCCGCTCGGGCAGCCAGCGCGGCACGCTGACCGCCAGCGTCCCGCCCACCTTGAGCACCCGGATCAGCTCGGCGATCGCGGCGTCGTCCTGCGGCACGTGTTCCAGGATCTCCGAGGCGATGACGCAGTCGAAAGTCTGGTCAGCGTAAGGCAATTGGAGGGCATCACCGACGACGACCGTCGCCGACGCGCCGGCGGGCGCCTCGCCGTTCTCGCCCATCGCGCGCAGGATGGCGTCCACGTTGCGCAGCTCGGCCGCGTCCTGGTCGAAGGCGACGACGTCGGCGCCGCGGCGGTAGGCCTCGAAGGCGTGCCGACCGGCGCCACAGCCCACGTCGATGACCTTGCTCGACGGGCCGATCCCCAACCGGTCGAAATCGACGGTCAGCACGGCGCGTGGCCCTGCGCGCCGACGCTGCCGCCGCGCGACGCGCCGCGGGCGATCGCCCTCTCGTAGACGCCGACGGTCTGCGCGGCGACCGCCGACCAGCTGAACACGCTGACCGCGCGGGCGCGGCCGGCCCGGCCGAGGCTGCGCCGCTTCTCCGGGGAGTCGAGCAGCGCGCCGAGCGCCCCGGTCAACGCGTCGACGTCGGCGGGCGGCACCAGCTCGGCGCAGGCGCCGTCGGTCCCGAGGACCTCCGGCAGCGCGCCCACCCGGCTCGCGACGATCGGGGTTCCGCTGGCCATCGCCTCGACCGCGGGCAGCGAAAAGCCTTCGTAGAGCGAGGGAATGCAGGCGACCTCGGCGGACGCCAGCAGCCCGGCCAGCTCGGCGTCCGACAGCCCGCTGGTGACGTGGACGATGTCGGAGATGCCGAGCTCGGCGATGAGCTTGTGGGTGGGTCCGTTGGGTTCGACCTTGGCCACCAGCCGCAACTCCAGGTCGCGGCGGGTGCGCAGCCGGGCCACGGCGTGCAGCAGGGTGCGGACGCCCTTGAGCGGGGTGTCGGCGCTGGCGATGGCGATGACGCGGCCGGGCTGCCGCGGGCCCGAGCCCGGCTTGAACAGCTCGGTGTTGACACCTAACGGCACCACATGCAGCTGGTCGGGCGCCACGCCGAAGTCGCTGACGATGTCGGCGGCCGACGACGACGACACGGTCAGCAGGTCGGGGATCTGGCGGGCCACTTGCTGCTGCATCGCCAGGAAGCCATACCAGCGGCGCACCAACGGTTTTCGCCACCAGGGCGCGGCCGCCAGGTCCAGCACCCGGTCTCGGGTGATCGGGTGGTGCACCGTGGCCACCACCGGCAGGCCCGCGCGGACGATCCGCAGCAGGCCGGTGCCCAGCGACTGGTTGTCGTGCACGACGTCGAAGTCGGCGACCCGGTCGGCGAGCAGCCGGGCGGCGCGCAGGGTGAACGTCCGCGGTTCGGGGAAGCCCGCCGTCCACGTGGTCAGCAGTTCGCGCAGGTCGATGGAGTCGCGGATCTCGCCCGGCCGCGGCACCCGAAACGGGTCGGGTTCGCGGTAGAGGTCGAGGCTCGGCACCTCGGTGAGGCGCACCCGCGGGTCGAGCAGGTCGGGATAGGGCTGACCGGAGAACACCTCGACGTCGTGACCCAGTTCCACCAGACCGTGGCTGAGATGGCGCACGTAGACGCCCTGTCCGCCGCAATGGGTTTTACTACGGTAGGACAGCAGGGCAATTCGCATACTCAACTCTTCTTTGCTGGAGAATGACCGCGCGATGGCGCCGACTTCGTCGCGGTCAACGGACTCCCGAACCCCGCGACAGCAAACTGGACATGTGTCCAGACTATAGTTCGATGACCTAATCGAGCGCAACGAACCGGGCCGTCACCCGTCCGCGTCGACTCGGTCCGCGTGATGTCTGACACGCAAAGATCATGCCACTAGCGCGTAGCCGCCACCTGTCCGACCGGTTCGGCGCGGCCGGCCGGGCGGTGGGCCACCCCTGGACCGGGCCCGCCAAACGGGCCCGGGGCGGCGGTCCGTGCTTTGTTACCATCGCGCGGTGCGCGAATCGGCGAACCCCGGTGGTGGCGGCGACCGGCGTGTTCTGCGCCGTCGCGAGGCCTTGCGCTTCGCGGCGGCACCGCTGCTGCTGAGCCTGGGCGCGGGCGCCGGCGGTGCGCGGGCCCACGCCGCCAGTGTGCAGCTCATCGACTTTGCCGAGCGCAGAATCCCGCCGAGCGAGATCGTGGCTGCCGGTTATGCCGGCGTCGTGAACTACGTGTCGCAGTCGCGGCCGGGTGCCAACTTCGAGGCGAAGCCGCTCACCCGGGACTACGCCGACGCGCTGCGGGCGGCGGGGCTGCACATCGTGAGCAACTTTCAGTACGGCAAACCGGGTTGGCCCGACCCCTCGGACTTCACCCGCGGCTTCGACGGGGGCGTCGCGGACGCGCGCACCGCCATGCAGCTGCACGCCGCGGCGGGCGGCCCCGACTCGGCGCCGATCTTTTTCAGCGTCGACGACGACATCAACGCCGACACCTGGAATGGCGTTGCCGTGCAATGGTTTCGGGGCCTCAATTCGGCCCTGGGCGTGGAGCGCACCGGCATCTACGGGCACGCTCAGGTCTGCGGCTGGGCGATCAGGGACGGCGTGATCGGACACTCCAGCAGCGCCGGGCACCGGTGGGCGTGGCAGACGAGGTCGTGGTCGCACGGGGAGCGCGAGGCCGCCGCGGTGCTTTATCAGACGGTCGTCAACAGTCCGGGCAACCCCGGCCCGCTGCTCGGGGGCATCAACGTCGACGTTGACGACGTCCTGGCCGCCGACTACGGGCAGTGGGACCTCAACCGGTAATTCCGCCGTGCACGACGAAACGGCACCCCGCGAGCCGCGCTCGCGGGGTGCCGTCCCAGGTGTGGCCGTGCCTCAGGCGAGGTCGTACCGATCGTTGTTCATCACCTTGACCCAGGCGGCGACGAAGTCCTCGACGAACTTGCCCTTCGCGTCGTCCTGGGCGTAGACCTCCACCAGCGCCCGCAGCACCGAATTCGAGCCGAAGACAAGGTCGTTGGCGGTCGCGGTCCACTTCGGCGCGCCGGTGACCCGGTCGTGGCCCTCGTAGACGTTCTCCGTGGTCTCCGAGACCTTCCACTCCGTGCCCATGTCGAGCAGGTTGACGAAGAAGTCGTTGGTGAGCTTCCCCGGCCTGTCGGTGAACACCCCGTGCTTGGTGCCCCCGTGATTGGCCCCGAGGGCGCGCAGCCCGCCGATGAGCACCGTCAACTCCGGGCCGGTCACGCCCAGCAGGTAGGCCCGCTCCAACAGTTGCTGCTCGACCTGCCCCTTCTCGCCGGGGCGGATGTAATTGCGGAAGCCGTCGGCCCGCGGTTCGAGCACCGCGAACGACTCGACGTCCGTGGACTCCTGCGAGGCGTCGGTGCGGCCGGGCGCGAAGTGCACCGAGATCTCGTAACCGGCGTCGCGAGCGGCCTTTTCGACCGCCGCCGAACCGGCCAGCACGATGAGGTCCGCCAACGAGATCTTCTTGCCCCCGGGCGCCGAGGCGTTGAAGTCCTGCTGGATTCGCTCCAGGACGGGCAGCACCTTGGACAGCTCGGAGGGCTCGTTGACCTCCCAGTTGCGCTGCGGCTCCAGCCGCAGCCGGGCGCCGTTCGCGCCGCCCCGCTTGTCGGTGTTGCGGTAGCAGCCCGCCGCCGCCCAGGCCGTCTTCACCAGCTGCGGGACCGACAGGCCCGCGTCGAGCACCGTCGCCTTGAGCGTCGCGACGTCCTGCTCGTCGACCAGTTCGTGGTCGACGGCCGGAACCGGGTCCTGCCACAGCTGCGGCTCGGGGATCCACGGTCCCAGGTAGCGCGAGATCGGCCCCATGTCGCGGTGCAGCAGCTTGTACCAGGCCTTGGCGAAGGCCTCCGAGAGCTCCTCCGGGTGGTCCAGCCAACGCCGGGTGATCTCCCGGTAGATCGGGTCCTCGCGCAGCGCGATGTCGGTGACCAGCATCGTCGGGGCGCGCCCCGGTCCGCCGAACGGGTCGGGGATGGTGCCCGCGCCGGCGCCGTCCTTGGCCTGGAACTGCCACGCCCCGGCCGGACTCTTGGTCAGCTCCCACTCGTAGCCGTAGAGGTTCTGCAGGAAGCCGTTGCCCCATTTGGTCGGGGTGGAGGTCCAGATCACCTCCAGGCCGCTGGTGATGGCGTCCTTGCCCTTGCCGCTGGCATACGAACTCTTCCAGCCCAGCTGCTGCTGCTCGATCGGGGCGCCTTCGGGCTCGGGGCCGACCAACTCGGCGTCCCCGGCGCCGTGGGTCTTACCGAAGCTGTGCCCGCCGACGATCAGTGCGGCGGTCTCCTCGTCGTTCATCGCCATTCGGCCGAAGGTTTCGCGGATGTCGATCGCGGCGGCCACCGGGTCCGGCTTGCCTTCCGGTCCCTCCGGGTTCACGTAGATCAGACCCATGGTGGTCGCGCCGTACGGCTCCGCGAGGTCACGCTTGCCCGAGTAGCGCTTGTTGGTGCCCAGCCACTCCTCCTCCTCGCCGAAGAGCACCTCCTCGGGCTCCCACACGTCTTCGCGGCCGAAGGCGAACCCGAACGTCTTGAGCCCGAAGGATTCCAGGGCGACGTTGCCGGCCAGGAGCAGCAGGTCCGCCCAGGAGATCTTGCTGCCGTGCTTCTGCTTCACCGGCCACAGCAGCCGGCGCGCCTTGTCCAGGTTGGCATTGTCGGGCCAGCTGTTGAGCGGCGCGAAGCGCTGCAGGCCCTGACCGCCGCCGCCGCGGCCGTCGTAGATCCGGTAGGTGCCGGCGGCGTGCCAGCTCATTCTGATCATCAGGCCGCCATAGTGGCCGAAGTCGGCGGGCCACCAGTCCTGCGAGGTGGTCAGCACCTGCAGGACGTCGGCCTTGAGCGCCTCCACGTCGAGCTTGGCGAACTCCTCGGCGTAGTTGAAGTCCTCACCGAGCGGGTTGGACTGCGGCGAGTGGGGGTGCAGCTTGGACACGTCGATCTGGTTGGGCCACCAGTCCTGGTTGCGCAGCGGGCCGTGGACCTTGGGGGTGGGCGACGGGATCGCCGGGTTCTCGCTCTCGCTGTTGCTTGCGGTCGCGCCGTCCGGTTGCGGCGGACGGCTCTGGGATACATCGGAGGACACAGCATTCCTTTCTCGGGGGGGTTGGGCTGTTGTCTAGGAAGTCGCGGTCGAGCAGTCGGAGCACAGGCCCCAGTAGATGACCTCCGCCTCGTCGAGGACGAAGCCGTCGAGCGCGTTGTCGTCGTCCGCCGGCGTCAGGCACGGGGCCTCGCCGACCGCGCAGTCCACGTCGGCGATGACGCCGCAGGACCGGCAGACGACGTGGTGGTGGTTGTCACCGACGCGCGACTCGTAGCGGGCGACCGAACCCGACGGCTGGATGCGCCGCACCAGGCCGACGGCGGTCAGCGCGTTGAGGACGTCGTATACCGCCTGCCGGGACACCTCGGGCAGGCCGCGGCGCACGGCCGAGAAGATGGTCTCGGTGTCGGCGTGGGGGTGGGCGTCGACGGCGTCGAGCACGGCGACCCGTGGCCGGGTCACCCGCAGGTCGGCGACACGCAACCGCTCCGCGTGATCGGCCGTCGATGACACCGCACCAATATGGCGCACTTATTTGGAACGAGTCAAGACTTTGTTGTGAACCAGAACACAATTGTCGCCAACGAACTCACGCGTCACTCGGACGGTTTGAGGGCGCTGCCGTGCCGCCACTGGTCCCAGGTCAGCGTCCAGTCGCCGTTCTGCGCCAGGGTGAGCGGCGGCCCCCCGCTGTTGCGCACCTCGACGACGTCGCCGGGCACCGAGAAGTCGTAGAACCACTTGGCGTTGTCGGCGTTGAGGTTCAGGCAGCCGTGCGAGGTGTCGCGGCTGCCCTGCGCCCACACCGTCGCGTCCAGCTCGTGCAGATAGATGCCGTCGGTGCTGATCTTGGTGGCCCAGTTGATGGTTTCGCGGTAGCCCAGGCGCGAGTTCTTCGGCAACCCGAACGTCGAGGAGTCCATGATCACCGGGTTGCCCTTGTCGAGCACGGTGTAGATGCCCGACGGCGTCCACAGCGAGATGCTTCTGCCGCCGACGTTCTCGGTGCCGCCCATGCCCATGGACGTCGGCATGGTGCGCTGCAGCGCGCCGTTGCTGAAGACGCTCACCTGGTGGGTGGCGTCGTCGGCGATCGACACGTGCGCGTCGCCGATGCGGAACGACACCCGGGTGTCGTCTTGGCCGAACAGGCCGTCGCCCAGCGCGATCCCGTAGATCTTGGCCTCGGCGGTGACGGTGGTGCCTGGGGCGTAGTAGTGCTCGGGCCGCCAGTGCGCGTTCTGGTCGTCGACCCAGTACCAGGAGCCGTCGACCTTCGGGTCCGTGGTGACCGCCAGCTGACGCTCGGCGGCGGCCCGGTCGGCGATCCGCTCGTCGAAGTGCGCCACGAGCACCGTCCCCACACCGTAGGTGCCGCCATCGCGCAGCGCGGTCTCCGCCGTGGTGGTGAAGGACACCTTGGTCTGGTTGGACGGGCGCAGCGTCGAGAACGTCGAAACCTGGTTGGAAACAACGCCGTTGGGCCCGCGGCTGCCGATCGTCAGGGTGTAGGTGCGCCCGTAGCCCAGCGGGACGGTGGGCTTCCACACGGTGTTGTCCGGGGTCATCACCCCCTGAACCGATGTGCCACCCTCGTTGACCATGCGCACCTCGGTCAGCGTGCCGGTCTTGGCCTGCACCGTGACCGGAGCGACCGGGTCGACGTTCTGGGCGCCCCCGCCCGGTGTCACCGAAACCTCGGCGGGCCCAGTGGTTTTCGATGCGTCGTGGGGCAGGCACGGGCCGCCCGAGCACCCGGGGGAGACCGCCAGTTCCACGGCCGCCGCCACCGCGACCACCACCAACACCGCCAGCAGCAGCCAGCGCGACCGGTCGATACGCCGGATCCGGTCGACGAACCGCTCACGGGTCTCAGGCATCATGAAACTTGCGAATCCTTGCGTCGATGTTGGGTTGCCGGCTCGAACGTTGCGGCCCAGCGGCGATGATGGTGTTAGGGGCATAGCCCGCGACGTGCAGCGGCAAACCTGCCACGTGCCGCGTCACAGGCCAACCGCGGGTGGATCATGGCGTGATGGCCGAAGACACAGCCGACGCCAAGCCCGACGCCGAACTCGAGGCGGCGCTCGACGACTTGTATCGTGCGCCGCCAACCGAATTCACCGCCCACCGCACCCGGTTGGCCGCCGCGGCCAAGAAGCGCGGCGACGCCGCGGCGGCCAAACGACTCGGCGCGGCGCACAAGCCGACGACGGCGGCGTGGATCGTCAACCGGCTCGCGCTGACCCGCTCGGACACCGCCGGGCGGCTGGCCGAGCTCGGGGACAGGCTGCGCGACGCGCACGCCGCCATGGACGGCGCGAGCATCCGGGAGTTGTCGGCGCAGCAACACCGCCTGATCGGTGAGCTCGCCCGCGACGCCCTGCGGGCCGCCGGCGTCGACCGGCCGTCGTCGAGCGTGCGCGACGACGTGACCAGCACGCTGCAGGCCGCGGTCGCCGATCCCGACGTCCGGGGGCGCCTTGGCCGGTTGGAGCGGCCGGAGCAATGGTCGGGGTTCGGCGGCCCGGCCGCGGCCGACGCGGCGGCCCGCGCACCCCGCCGCACGCCCAGGGCCCCCGCCCGGTCCGGTACCGCCGCGGCTGCCTCAGCGGCGCGCGACCGGGACCGGTCGCGCCGGCGCGACGAGTTGAATGCCGCCGTCGCCACCGCCCAGCGACATCAGGAAGCGGCCGACGACGCGCTGGCCCGCTCGGACACCGCCGGGCGGCTGGCCGAGCTCGGGGACAGGCTGCGCGACG
>NZ_LZKC01000121.1:0-7762 GCF_001672685.1 Mycobacterium sp. E2462 | reverse complement strand
CCCCGGGGGCGGGGGGTAGCCGCCCTGCGGGTAGCCGTAGGGGCCGCCCTGCGGGTAGGGACCGGGGCCGCCGCCCTGCGGGGGCGGGCCCCACTGCGGTTGTTGCCCTTGCGGATTGGGCCCGTAGGGACCCTGGCCATAGGGGCCGTAGGGGTCCTGGCCTGAGGGGCCGCCGGGAGGAGCCGTCATCGCCGAATCACCGTTACTCTCTTCTCGCCTTGACGTCGCCGCCCCGTGCGTCTCGGGGTGGTCCCGCGCTAGTCCTGCGGCTGAACCCGCGCCATCGCCAGCACGTCGAGCCGGCGGTCCAGCTCTTCCTCGGACAGTTTGTCGCCGATCAGGCCGCGGTCGATCACGGTCTGCCGAATCGTCTTGCGCTCCTTGAGCGCCTGCTTGGCCACCGCGGCGGCCTCCTCGTAGCCGATCGCCGAGTTCAGCGGCGTGACGATCGACGGTGAGGACTCGGCCAGCTCGCGCAGGTGCTCGACGTTGGCCTTGAGCCCGACGATGCAGCGCTCCGCGAACAACCGCGAGACGTTGCTCAGCAGCTTGAAGGACTCCAGGATGTTGCGGGCCATCATCGGGATGTAGACGTTGAGCTCGAAGGCGCCGGACAGGCCGCCGACGGCCACCGCCGCGTCGTTACCGATCACCTGGGCCGCGACCTGGGTGACCGCCTCGGGCAGCACGGGATTGACCTTGCCCGGCATGATCGAGCTGCCCGGCTGCAGGTCCGGCAGCTGGATTTCGGCCAAGCCGGTCAGCGGGCCGGACCCCATCCAGCGGACATCGTTGGCGATCTTGGTCAGCGACACCGCGATGGTGCGCAGCGCGCCCGAGGCCTCCACCAGCCCGTCGCGCGCGGCCTGAGCTTCGAAAGAGTTGGTGGCCGTGCGCAATTCGCTGAGGCCGGTCGATGCGATCAGCGTCTCGACCACCTTGGCGCCGAATCCCTCGGGGGCGTTGAGGCCGGTGCCGACGGCGGTGCCGCCGATCGCCAGCTCACCCAGCCTCGGCAGCGTGGCGCGCACCCGCTCGATGCCGGCCTCCACCTGCCGGGCGTAGCCGCTGAACTCCTGACCGAGCGTCACCGGGACCGCGTCCATCAGGTGGGTCCGGCCGGACTTGACGACGGTGTGCCATTCGCGGGCCTTGCCGGCCAGGGCTTCGTGCAGCACCTCGAGTGCCGGGATCAGATGCCGCACAGCCGCTTCCGTCGCTGCGATGTGGGTGGCGGTGGGGAAGGTGTCGTTGGACGACTGCGACATGTTCACGTCGTCGTTGGGGTGCACCTTGACGCCGTTGCGCGCCGCGATGGACGCGATGACCTCGTTGGTGTTCATGTTCGAGCTGGTGCCCGAGCCGGTCTGGAACACGTCGATCGGGAACTGGTCGTCGTGCTGGCCGTCGGCGATCTCGGCCGCCGCGGCGATGATCGCGTCCGCCTTGTCCGGCGCCAGCAGGCCGAGGTCCTTGTTCACCTGGGCGCAGGCACCTTTCAGCAGCCCCAGCGCGCGGATCTGCGTGCGCTCCAGGCCGCGGCCCGAGATCGGGAAGTTCTCCACCGCGCGCTGAGTCTGGGCACGCCACAAGGCTTTTGCGGGCACCCGGACCTCGCCCATGGTGTCGTGTTCGATGCGGTAGTCGGTGTCGCTGTCGTTACCGGCGGGACTGGCCATGGATTGCGTCTTCCTCGCTTCGTGGTTCAGGGCAGGGGATAGGCGGCGGTGCTGTCGCCGGTGAAATCGATCGCGGAATACTCGTTGAGCTTGGAAAGCCGGTGGTAGGCCTCGATCATGCGCACGGTCCCCGACTTGGACCGCATCACGATCGACTGGGTGGTGCAGCCGCCAGGGTAGTACTGCACGCCCTTGAGCAGGTCACCGTTGGTGACGCCGGTGGCGCAGAAGAAGACGTTCTCCCCGGACACCAGGTCCTCGGTGGTCAGCACCTGGTCGAGGTCGTAGCCCGCGTCGAGGGCCTTCTGGCGCTCCTCGTCGTCCTTGGGCGCCAGCTGCGCCTGGATGGCGCCGCCCATGCAGCGGATGGCGGCCGCGGCGATGATGCCCTCCGGGGTGCCGCCGATGCCGGCCAGCATGTCGGTGCCCGACAGGTACCGGCACGCCGAGATCGCTCCGGCGACGTCGCCGTCGGTGATCAGCCGGATCCGGGCGCCGGTGTCGCGCACGTCGGAGATCAGCTGGGCGTGCCGCGGGCGGTCCAGGATGCACACCGTCATGTCGCGCACCGACAGGTTCTTCACCTTGGCCACCGCGCGGATGTTCTCGGCGATCGGGGCGGTGATGTCGAGCACGTGCGCGGCCTCCGGGCCGACGGCGATCTTGTTCATGTAGAACACCGCCGACGGGTCGAACATCGCGCCGCGGTCGGCCACCGCCAGCACGGAGATCGCGTTGGGCATGCCCTTGCTCATCAGCGTCGTGCCGTCGACCGGGTCCACGGCGAAGTCGCATTCCGGGCCGTCGCCGTTGCCGACCTCCTCGCCGTTGTAGAGCATCGGCGCGTTGTCCTTCTCGCCCTCGCCGATCACCACCACGCCGCGCATCGACACGGAATTGACCAGCTCGCGCATGGCGTCGACGGCCGCGCCGTCGCCGCCCTCCTTGTCGCCGCGGCCCACCCAGCGGCCCGCCGCCATGGCCCCGGCCTCGGTGACCCGGACCAGCTCCAGGGCCAGGTTGCGGTCCGGGGCCTCGCGCCGCGGCCGTCCGGATGAGCGGTCGCCCTGAACAGTCATGGTTGCCGATTGTCCCAGAAGCGGATCGGTCCGCCGGAACTGGGATACTCGGGGGATGACCGACGAGGCGCACCCCGACGCCGGAACCGCTGGCGAGGCGGCCCCCGGCCCCGGACCCGTGGTGGGACCCGTCGCTCGACCGGCCAAACCGCGACTGCTGCAGGACGGCCGCGACATGTTCTGGTCGCTGATCCCGCTGGTGATCGGCTGCATCGTGCTGGCCGGCCTGGTCGGCACCTGCTCCTTGCAGCTGCACAGCCACCAGGGCCCCATCCCGCCCTACGACGCGCCGGCCGCGCTGCGCGCGGACGCCGCCACGCTCGGATTCCCCGTCCGGCTGCCGCAACTGCCCGCCGGTTGGCAGGCGAATTCGGGCCGCCGCGGCAGCATCCAAGGCGGCCGGGTGGACCCCTCGACGGGGCAACGGCTCACCGCGACGACGTCCACCGTCGGCTACATCACTCCGACCGGTCTGTATCTGAGCCTGACCCAGAGCAACGCCGACGAGGACAAGCTCGTCGGCTCGATCCACCCGTCCGCCTACCCGACGGGGGCGATCGACATCGGCGGGGTGAAGTGGGTGGTCTATCAGGGGGCCGGTCAAAGCGGTGCGGACGCCGAGCCCGTCTGGACCACCCGGCTCAGCGCCCCGACGGGGGCCACGCAGCTCGCGATCACCGGTGCCGGAACCGACGACCAGTTCCGTACGCTGGCCTCGGCGACGCAGTCGCAGTCGCCGTTGCCCAGCCGCTGAAAGGGACTCGCGTGAGCGCACCCCGCGCAGACCTGACCGGATGGTCGCCGGCGCCGTTCACCGGCGGCGGCTACACCCACGACGTCTACCGCAAGGGCGCCGGCCCCGGGGTGGTGCTCATCCCGGAGATCCCCGGCATCCATCCCAGCGTGCTCGGCCTGGGCAACCACCTGGTCGACAGCGGGTTCACCGTCGCCATCCCGTCGCTGTTCGGCGAGCCGGGGCGGGCAAAGACGACCGGCTACCTGGCCGCGACCATCAGCCGTGCTTGTGTGGCAAGGGAATTCGCGGCGTTCGCGACGAACAAGCAGCGGCCGGTGTCGGCGTTTCTGCGGGCGCTGGCGCGCGACCTGAACGCGTCGACGCCGGGCAAGGGGGTCGGGGTGATCGGCCAGTGCTTCACCGGTGGCTTCGCATTGGCCGCGGCTGTCGACGACAGCGTGCTGGCCCCCGTGTTGTCGCAGCCGTCGGTGCCGTTGCCGCTGGGCCGGGCGCGCCGGCGCGACCCGGGCCTCAGCGAGTCCGAGCTCGACGCCGTCGCCGCCCGCGCCGCGGGCGAGGGCCTGTGCGCCCTGGGGTTGCGGTTCAGTGAGGACCCGGTGGTGCCCGCCGAACGCTTCGCTGCCCTCAAGGAGCGGCTCGGCGACGCGTTCGAGGTGATCGAGATCGATTCGCGGCCGGGCAATCCGCACGGCTTCGGCCCGGTCGCGCATTCCGTCCTGACCGACGAGCTGCGCGAGGTCGACGGCCATCCCGCCTACGAGGCCCGCAAGCGCGTCGTCGAGTTCCTCACCGAGCGGCTCACCTAGGACACCCGCATGCCGATCGACGATCTGGTGGTCGAGACCGCGTACGGCCCGGTGCGCGGAGTCACCGAGCGAGGAGCCAAGGCGTGGAAGGGCATTCGCTACGCGGCGGCGCCCGTCGGTGACCTCCGGTTCCGGAGGCCGGTGCCGCCCGCCCGGTGGACCGAGGTCGCCGACGCGACCCGGTTCGGCCCGGCGTGCCCGCAGACGGCGTTCGCCAACATGCCGCTCGACCTGGGCGCCCCGCAGGGTGAGGACTGCCTGCGGCTCAACGTCTGGGCGTCGTCGGACACCCATCCCGGCGCCGGCAGGCCCGTGCTGGTGTGGCTGCACGGCGGCGCCTACGTGCTGGGCGCCGGCAGCCAAGCGCTCTACGACGGCCACCGACTGGTGGGTGGCGGCGACGTCATCGTGGTGACGGTCAACTACCGGCTCGGGGTGCTCGGCTTCCTCGACCTGTCGTCGTTCGACGCGCGCCATTTCGACTCGAACGTCGGTCTGCACGACGCCATCGCGGCGCTGCGCTGGGTGCGCGACAACATCGCGGCGTTCGGCGGCGACCCGCACCGGGTGACGCTGTTCGGGGAATCCGCGGGCGCCGGCATGGTCACCACGTTGCTGGCCTGCCCCGCCGCCGAGGGCCTGTTCGGCGGTGCCATCGCCCAAAGTTCGCCCGCCACTTCGGTTTACGACCGGGCCCGCGCCGCGCGCGTGGCCGAGTCCTTTCTGGACCGGCTCGGCATCGCCGCCGACGAGACGCACCGGCTGTCCGGCGCGCCGATGACGGTGCTCCTGGCGGCCTCGCAAGCGGTGTTCGACGAGGTGCCCGCGCGCAACCCGGGCACGTTGGCGTTCGTCCCCATCGTGGACGGCAAGCTGCTGCACGACTATCCGGTGCGGTTGGCCCAAGAGGGCCGCTTGAATCCGGTGCCGTTGATCATCGGGACCAACAAGCACGAGGCGGCGCTGTTCCGCCTGATCCGGTCGCCGCTGGTGCCGATCACGCCGCAGGCCATCAAATCGATGTTCGCCCAGATCGCGGCCGAGCAGCCGGACCTGCAGCTGCCCACCGAAGAACAGATCGGCCTAGCCTACGCGCGCACCCGGCGCTGGGCGCGCAGCCTGAGCGTCGCGACCGACGTCGGCTTCCGGATGCCGTCGGTGTGGCTGTCCGAGGGGCACAGCGCGGTGGCGCCGGTGTACCTGTACCGGTTCGACTACGCGACGCCGATGCTGCGGGTGCTGCTGGTCAACGCCGCGCACGCCACCGAATTGCCCTACGTGTGGGGCACTCTCGGGGGACCCACAGATCCCATGCTGAAGCTAGGCGGCGCGAGAACCGCCAAGGCGGTGTCGAAGCGGATGCGCACCCGGTGGATCAATTTCGCCGCCCACGCCAAACCCGTGGGCCTGCCGGGGGAGCCCGAGTGGGCGCCCTACCAGGAAGCCGACCGCGCCTGCCTGATCATCGACAAGCGCGACCGGCTGGCCTACGACCTGGACGCGCCGATCAGGGCCGCCTGGGGCAACAAGATGCTGAGCTTCCGTTAACGGGGGGTCTCACGCCGGCGCGGCCGTCTTCTCCTGCGCCGCTTGAGATTTCATCTGCCGGAACATGTCGACGTAGTAGGGCAGGCAGTCCGAGAGCGCCTGCTCGGTGGTGAACAGCGGCCGGTACCCGAGGTCGCGGGTGGCCTTGGCGATGGAGAAGAAGTTGTCCAGGTACAGCCGCTCGACGGCCAGCGGTTCGAGCAGCGGCGCCGGGATGCCGAACCGGAAATGCAGTCGCTGCCAGCCCGTCATGGCCGCGCGCACGAGGGGACCGTTGACCCGCACCCGCGGCCAGCGGACTCCGCACGCCTCGACGACCGGCCGGGCGAATTCGAACATGTTGATCGGATCGTCGTCGTTGATGAAATAGGCCTGCCCCGGCGCGGTGCCGCCGGGGACGAGGTGCTGGGCGGCCAGGATGAAACCGTGAATCAGGTTGTGCACGTAGGAGTTGTCGAGCCGCGCCGACTTGCGGCCGATCAGCACCTTAACGTGACCGGCGATCACGCTTTCGAAGAGCTTGCGAAACATCGTCTGGTCGCCGGGTCCCCAGATGCCGCTGGGCCGGATCGCGCACGTCAGCACGCCGTCAACGCCGTTCTGCCGCAACACAAACCGCTCGGCGAGCACCTTGGTCTCGGTGTAGAGGTCGTTGAACCGGTCGGTGTAGGGCAACGTCTCGTCGCCGCCGGCGATGTTCTGGCCGCCCATCACCACGCTGTTCGACGAGGTGTAGACGAACCGCTGCACGCCGGCGGCCTGCGCGGCGTGCAGGAGGTTTTCGGTGCCCCCGACGTTGACCGCGAAGCTGCGCTGCCGGTAGGCGTCGGTCACCGAGGCGCCGCCCATCAGGTCGATGATGGCCGCGGTGTGAAAGACGGTGTCGACGCCCTCGACGGCCCGGGCGCAGTCGGCGGTGTCGGTGATGTCGCCCTGCAGCACCTCCAGCTGCGGGTGTGCCGGCAGCGCCGACGGCGCTCGGTCGAACGAGCGCACGGCGTGGCCGCGCTCGAGCAGGCTGGTCACCAGGTTGGCCCCGACGAACCCGGAGCCGCCGGTGACCAGGACCCGGCCGAGTTCGGTGGTCAGCGTCGCATCACCCATGGGCCGAATCCTAACTGAAACGTGTTCTAGTTTTCCAATTTCGCGGAAAACCGGGCGGGTAGTACGGGCGGCGTCAGGCGTCGTCGACGTCCCCGGCGGCCAGCGCGTCCTCGATTCGCTTGCGGGCGCCAGCTAAGTGCTCCTCGCAGCGTCGGGCCAGCTGTTCGCCTCGTTCCCACAGCTTCAGCGACGCGTCGAGGTCGAGGCCGCCCTGCTCGAGTTGGCGGACCACGTCGATCAGTTCGTCGCGGCACGCCTCGTAGCCGAGGCTACTAATGGGCGTAACCGCCTCGCCGTCGTCAACCGCCACCGGTGGGCCCCTGACTCAGGGCGGCGACCGCGCCATCGGCCACCCGGACCCGCAGGCGGGTGCCGGCCGCGGCGTCGGCGACGGACCGCACCACGACGGGCGCGCCGTCGTCGGGGACGGCCTGCACCACCGCGTACCCACGGGCCAGCGTGGCCGCCGGACCCAGAGTGGCCAGCCGGGCGCTCAGGTGGCCGACGCGTTCGGTCTCGGCGGCGGCCAGCCGGGAGATGTCGCGGCGTAGGGCCGACCGCGCGCGGTGCACCTCGACGGCGCGCGCGGTCAGGGCCCGCAACGGCTCGAGCAGCACCGGGCGGCTGCGCAGCTGGGTCAGCGCCTGCTGCTCGCGCGACACCCAGCCGCGCAGCGCTTGGGCGCTGCGGCGGCGCAGGTCGTCGAGCAACAGCTGCTCGGCCGCGGTGTCGGGCACCACCCGCTTCGCGGCGTCGGTGGGGGTGGCGGCGCGCAGGTCGGCGACCAGG
>NZ_LZKC01000120.1:0-2662 GCF_001672685.1 Mycobacterium sp. E2462 | reverse complement strand
ACCGGGCCGGGCGCCGGCGACGACCTGTACGTCGTGCAGCTCGACCTCGACCTGACCGGGCCGCTGGACACCCACCGGCTGCGGGACGCGCTGCAGACCGTGCTCGACCGGCACCCGCACCTGGTCGCCCGGTTCGTCGACCGGTTCGACGCGCCGGTGCAAATCGTTCCCGCGGACCCGCGGCTGGAATGGCGGTTCTTCGAGTTCGAGGCTGACCTCGACACCGACCTCGACGCCAACCCCCACGGCACCGCCCCCGCCGAGCAGATCCGGCGGCTGTGCGCCGCCGAGCGGGCCGCCGTCTACGACCTTGCCGAGCAGCCGGCCCTGCGGGTGGCGCTGGTCCGCACCGCCCCCGAGCGGCACCGGCTGGTGCTGACCATCCACCACATCGTGCTCGACGGGTGGTCGGTGCCGATCCTGCTCAACGAGACGTTCGCCAGCTACACGGGTCAGCGGCTGCCCGCCCCCGCGCCGTACCGCAGGTTCGTGACCTGGCTGGCCGACCGGGACCTCGACGCCGCCCGCGCGGCGTGGCGCGCCGCCCTGGCCGGCTTCGACACCCCGACGCTGGTCGGGCCGCCCCACCAGGTCGCGCACAGCACCCGCGGCATCACCTCGTTCGCGGTGTCGGCGGAGACCACCCGCGCCATCAGCGAGCTGGCTCGCGCCAGCCGCACCACCGTCAGCACCGTGCTGCAGGCCGCGTGGGCGCAGCTGCTGATGTGGCTGACCGGCAACCACGACGTCGCGTTCGGCACCACGGTGTCCGGCAGGCCGGCCGACGTCGTCGGCGCCGAGGCGATGGTGGGCCTGCTGATCAACACCGTCCCGGTGCGGGCCCGCGTCGCCGCGGCGACCACCACGAGTCAGTTGTTGGACCAGCTGCAGGCCGAGCACAACGACACGGTGGAGCACCAGCACCTGTCGTTGAGCGAGATCCACCGGCTCACCGGTCAGGACCGGCTGTTCGACACCCTGTTCGCCTACGAGAACTACCCGCTGGACACCTCGGCGATGTCGGTCGACCACGAACTGCGGATCAGCAACGCCGAGTTCTTCGAGCGCAACCACTACCCGCTGACCATGCAGGCCGCCCTGTCCGGCGACCAGCTGGGGCTGCGCGTCGAATACGACGCGCAGGCCTTCGACGCGCCCACGATCGACGCGCTGGGCCAGCGGTTGGAGCGGGTACTGCTCGCGATGACCGGCGACCCCAACCGCCCGCTGTCGCTGGTCGACCTCCTCGACGAGGCCGAGCACGCGCGCCTGGACGCGGTCGGCAACCGGCCGGCGCTGACCCGGGCCGCGCCGGCGCCGGCGTCCATCCCGGCGCTGTTCGCCGCCCACGTCGCCGCCAGCCCGGACGCCGTCGCGATCAGGTGGGGCGCCACGTCTCTGACCTATCGGGAGCTCGACGAGGCCGCGAACCGGTTGGCGCACCTGCTGGCCGAGCAGGGCGCCGGGCCGGGCACGTCGGTGGCGCTGCTGTTTTCGCGGTCCGCGCAGGCGGTCGTCGCGATCCTGGCGGTGCTCAAGACGGGGGCCGCCTACCTGCCGATCGACGCGGCGGCGCCGGCGACCCGGATCCGGTTCATGCTCACCGACGCCGCGCCGATCGCCGCGATCTCCACCGGCGGCCTGCGGTCGCGGTTGGACGGGTCCGGGCTGCCGGTCATCGACATTGAGGACCCGCGCATCCAGACGCTGCCCAGCGCGGCGCTGCCCGGGCCCACGCCGGACGACACCGCCTACATCATCTACACCTCCGGTACCACCGGGGTGCCCAAGGGCGTGGCGATCACCCACCGCAACGTCACCCAGCTGCTGGCGTCGCTGGACGCGGGTCTGCCGCGGGCGGGGGTGTGGACGCAGAGCCACTCCTACGCGTTCGACGTGTCGGTGTGGGAGATCTTCGGGGCGCTGCTGCGCGGCGGCCGGCTGGTGCTGGTGCCGGAGTCGGTGACCCGCTCGCCGAAGGACTTTCACGCCCTGCTCATCGCGGAGCAGGTCAGCGTGCTGACCCAGACGCCGTCGGCGGTGGCCATGCTGTCGCCGGAGGGCCTGGAGTCGGTGTCGCTGGTGATGGTCGGCGAGGCCTGCCCGGTCGCCGTGGTGGACCGGTGGGCGCCGGGCCGGGTGATGGTCAACGCGTACGGCCCCACCGAGACGACCATGTGCGTCGCGATCAGCGCGCCGCTGCGGGCCGGGGCGACCGGCCCCGTGCCGATCGGTGTCCCCGTGCCCGAGGCGGGCCTGTTCGTGCTCGACGGCTGGCTGCGGCCGGTCGCGCCCGGGGTGGTCGGCGAGCTCTACGTCGCCGGCGCCGGGGTGGCAGACGGGTACGTCGGGCGGGCCGGGCTCACCGCGTCGCGCTTCGTGGCGTGCCCGTTCGGGCGGCCCGGCGCGCGGATGTACCGCACCGGCGACCTGGTGTGCTGGGACACCGGCGGGCAACTGGTGTACGTGGGCCGCGCCGACGAGCAGGTCAAGATCCGCGGCTACCGCATCGAGCTCGGCGAGGTCCAGGCCGCGCTGGCCGCGCTGGAGGACGTGGACCAGGCCGTGGTGATCGCCCGCGAGGACCGGCCCGGCGCCTTGCGCCTGGTCGGCTATGTCACCGGCACCGCCGACCCGGCCGAGGTGCGGACGGCGCTGGCCC
>NZ_LZKC01000119.1:0-5940 GCF_001672685.1 Mycobacterium sp. E2462 | reverse complement strand
CCGGCGGCGCGCCGATCGACGTGCCCGCGGTGCTCGAACACTGCCGCGGACAGCTCGCCGATTACAAAGTGCCGCAACATCAGCGAGTAGACGGCGGGCACGGTCACCAAGACCGAGATCCGCTCGGCAGCCAGCGCGGTGATCACCGCGTCCAGATCCAGGGTGGGCATGATGACCGCCGTACCGCCCAGGCGGGTCGCCACCAGAAGCTGCGTGTTGCAACCGGTCACGTGAAACAGCGGCACCGAGATCAGCGTGCGCATCGCCTCGCCGAGGTCCCTCGGCTGGTCCAGGCAGCGAATCGAATTCTCGGTGTTGGTCAAGAAGGCCGCATGCGTGGTCGGCACCCCCTTGGGGTGACCGGTGGTGCCGGACGTATAGAACAGCGCCGCGATGTCGGTGGGCGCGAGCCCGTCGCTCACATAGGGGTTCCCGTCGGGCAGTGCGGAGTCCGGGCCCAGGTCGACCCGCGCGCCGCAATCGGACAGCACGAAGTCCACCTCCGGCCGCGCGGAGCGCGTATTGACCGCTACCGCAACGCCACCGGCCATCACCGTGCCCCAGAACGCCACCGCCCACCTGGTTCCCGCCGGGTAGCGCAGCGCCACCCGGTCGCCGGGGCCCACGCCGGCCGCGCGCAGCCCCCCGGCGACGCGGGCGGCGCGCTCCCACAGCTGCCGGTAGGTGAGCCGGTCGGCGCCGAGCTCCACCACCGCCTCGCTGTCGGGGCGGCGCTCGACCTGTCCGGCGAGCATCTCGAGCAACGTGGCGGGCAGCTCGTCGTAGCGCGGGACACCGTCGGCCCCGCGAGACACTCCCGTCGTGGCGAACGGATTGTGCGTGCGCGGGATTTCGATTACTGCAGGCATGCCCGGTCCCTAATGATCCCGTGTCCTATCGTGTTAGCGGTGACGATCGAGGACTCCGCCATCATGCCCGAGGCGTTCTTCGCTGTCGACGGCGACTCCTACCTGCCGGGCCCGCTGACGCAAGGCCCGTGGGGACCCACGATGGGCGGGCAGATCGTCGGTGGCCTGCTGGGCTGGGGGATCGAACGGGTGGGCGCGGCTCCGGATTTCCAGCCCGCCCGCCTCACGGTGGACCTGCTGCGTCCGGCGTTGCTCGAGCCGGTTCGACTGCAGACGTCGGTGCAGCGGGAAGGCCGGCGCATCAAGCTGATCGACGGAGCGTTGCTGCAGCGGGGAACGGTCGTCGCGCGGGCCAGCGCGCTGTTTCTGCGGCGCGGTGAGCATCCCGACGGGCGGGTGTGGTCGACGCCCACCACGATGCCGCCCCCGCCGCTGGACACCGGCGACATGGAAACCGACACACCGTTTCTGATCTGGACGTACGGCGCCACCGCCGCGGGCCACCCCGGCATCGCCGCCGGCGAGTGGGAGCAGTCGCACGCGCAGAAGTTCGCCTGGGCACGCCTCTTTCGCCCGATGGTGCACGGCCACCCCTTGACCCCGTTCACGCGGCTGGCGTTCGCCGGCGACATCACCAGCTCGCTGACCCATTGGGGCACCGGAGGATTGCGCTACATCAACGCTGACTACACCGTCACCGCGAGCCGGCTGCCCGACGGCGAATACCTCGGCCTGGCGGCGAACAGTCACTACGGCACGGCCGGGGTGGCCACGGGCGCCGCGACGCTGTTCGATTGCCGCGGCCCGCTCGGGACCAGTTCCGCGTTGGCCTTGGCTCAGCCCGCCGAGGCGTTCCAGCCGACGCACAATTGAGCTCACTGCATGAGCTGCGCGGCAACGGTCGCGCCCAGATTCCAGCATGCCTCGACGTCGTCTTTGCCGGGCTTTCCCGAAACGATCACTGGCGCAACGGCTTTGACCCAGCCCAGGCCCGTGGTGATCTGGTCGACGGCCCGCTCGGCCCCCTCGGTGCCCTGGTTGCCGTGCAGGTACAACCCGAACGGCCGCCCCCTGGTCGCGTCGAGCAGCTGATAGTAGGACTCGTCGAACGCGTGCTTGAGCGCGCCGGAGATGTAGCCCAGGTTGGCCGGGGTGCCCAGCACGTAGCCGTCGGCGGCCAGCATCTCGACCGGGGAGACAGTCAGCGCCGGTCGCCGCACCACGTCGACACCTTCGATCTCGGGGTCCGTCGCGCCGGCAAGCACCGCCTCGAACATCTCCTGGCAGTGCGGCGACGGTGTGTGGTGGACGATCAACAGCGTTTTGCTCATCGGCCACCCTGCAAATGCACTGCCGTCCTCATGGCTTCCCGCGCCCGCCGGCGGTCCCCCGCGTAATCGTAGGCCCGCGCCAGCCGATACCAGCGGCGCCAGTCGTCGGGGTGATCTTCGACCTCGGTGCGGACGGTGGCGAACAGCGCGTCGGCCGCGGCGCGCTCGATGCGGCCCGACGGCCGCCGGGGCAGGGCGCTGACGTCCAATTCCATTCCCTCGCTCGCGATCTCGCGCGCCAATCGTTGATGGGCGAACCCTGAGCGCAGCGTTGCCAGCATCGCCCAGAGCCCCAGGAATGGCATGACCAACACGGCCAGGCCGAGCCCCACCGCCGCGCCCCGCCCCGAGCCGATCAGGGCCAGGGCCATCCGGCCGAGCAGGACGAAATAGGCCAGCATCGCCGCGCACATCAGGACGATGAGCACCTGGGTGCGGCGCAGGCGGGCGTTGTCGCTCATGTCATGTCGCGCCCAGGTCGAGCAGGGGCTCGAGTCCCACCGTCAGCCCGGGGCGCTCGGTGATGCGGCGCACCGCGAGCAGCACGCCGGGCACGAACGAGGTGCGGTCGAGGCTGTCGTGGCGGATGGTCAGCGTCTCCCCCTCGGTGCCGAACAGGATCTCCTGATGGGCGACCAGCCCCGCGAGGCGCACCGCGTGCACGGGCACGCCGTCGACGTCGGCGCCGCGGGCACCCGGCAGGCCGGTGCTGGTGGCGTCGGGGTTGGGCGGCAGTCCCTTCCGGGCCTCGGCGATCAGCTTGGCGGTGCGCGTCGCGGTGCCCGACGGGGCGTCGGCCTTATGCGGGTGGTGTAGCTCGATGACCTCCACCGAGTCGAAGAAGCGGGCCGCCTGCTGGGCGAAGTGCATGGACAGCACCGCCCCGATCGCGAAGTTGGGCGCGATCAACACCGCGGTGTCGGGGCTGTCGGCCAGCCAGGACCGCACCTGGTCCAGCCGCTCCGCCGTGAACCCGGTGGTGCCGACCACGGCGTGAATGTTGTTGCGAATCAAGAACTCCAGGTTTCCCATCACCACGTCGGGGTGCGTGAAGTCGATGACCGCCTCGGTGTCGCTTTCGGTCAGCAGATCCAGCGAATCGCCGGCATCCACCTCGGCCGAGAGGGTCAGGTCGTCGGCGGCCCGCACGCCCGCCACCATCGCCGATCCGACTTTGCCCTTCGCCCCCAGCACGCCTACTCGCATGACGTTCACCCTAGCTTTGTCCACAGTGCCGGTTTCATCCACAGGTTGCGCGCGGGCCGTGGCCGTGGACCGGCGCCGGCGATAGTCTTTCGAACATGTATTCGATGACAGGCGCGCCAAGGGTCGACGGCGCGGGTGGGCCGGCCCAGGGGCGCGGCCCCCATGACCGGTTACCGGGTGAACCGCCCGGCGAACCCGCGCAACGGCAGGTCCGCACTGGTGAGGAGCCCGGGCGGCGCCGCCACCACCGACTTGATCGAGGCCAGCGCCGGCATCCCGGTCACCGTCATGCCGATGGAGGCGAAGTTCTCGGGGTTCGACAGATCGACGCCCTGCGCGGGGAAGATCATGTGTTTGTTGTAGATGCAGGGGTCGCCCTTGATCTGAGTGATGTAGCAGCCCTTGATATTCCAGCTGGGGTCGGTGTGGGGCGTCATCTGCCACTCGAGGTGGGTCTCCACGCGCGGCACCCCGTCCACGAGGCCCTGGTATTTGATGTAGTTGCCGCCGAGCGACCCCTTCGGCAGGGTGTACCAGCCCAGGTCGACGTCCTTGGTGCACGCGCCCAGCTCGTAGCTGAACTTGACCTCGTCGAGCGGCAGGTCGAAGCAGTCGGCCATCATCAACACGCTGTCGGCGAAGACGCGGGTGTACTTCTCCAGCTTCGACGGAATCTCCGGGTCGTCGACGGGCCGGCCGTAGCCCACCTCGATCCAGGTGTCCTTGGAGTGGTGACAGGAGACGTCGACGGACTCGATGGTGGTGATGTTTTCGATGTCGGCCACGTCGGCCGAGCAGACGACGCCGAGGATCTGGTTGAGACCCGGGTTCATGCCGGTGCCGTAAAACGTCGACCCGCCCCTGTGGCACGCGTCGGCCAACAGCTGGGTCACCGGCTTGCCCGACGGGTGCGGGTGGTTCTTGTCGCGGTGCCAGCCGGTGATCCAGTCGGCCGTGGTGACGATGTTGATCCCGGCCTCGAGAACGCTGACGTAAAGGTCCTCGTCGGGGAAGACGCCGTGGAAGGTCAGCACGTCCGGTTTGGCCGCGATGATCTCCTCGACGCTGCCCGTGGCCAGCACGCCGTTGGGCGCCGTACCGGCCAGCTCACCCGCGTCCTTGCCGATCTTCTCTGGCGAATAACAGTGCACGCCAACAAGTTCCAGGTCCGGTTGGGTGGCGATTCGCTTGATCATCTCCGATCCGACGTTTCCTGTGGCCACTTGGAAGACGCGGATGGGGCCGGCGGGTGCGGGCATCGGTGGGTCAGCCTCTCTGTAGCGCTGCGTAGACATCGGCGGCGCTGCCGCCGATGCCGTCGGGATAGAACTGCTTGGCCCACTGGCGGATCGCCGTGAAGCCTTCGTATTCGCCGGTGGCCAGCGCGGGCGGGTCGGAATACCGTTGGTGCTGCCAGATTTCGATGTCCTGGGCGAACTGCCGAATCACCTCGTCGCCGAACTCGACGGCCTTGCGTTGCGCGCGCGCCGGATCCTTGCCCGGCGTGCGGCCGATGTACACCATGAACCGGACGTCGGAGGTGCGGTCGTCGACCGGGGTGATGGCCGAGATGGTGCGGTTGTCGATCATGCCCCAGCTTTTGGTCACCGCGATGCCCAAGCCGCCGTTGATCGCCTCCACGCCACTGTTGACGTCCTCGATCCGCTGCCCGTCGTCGCCCTCGAAGGTGATGGTGAAGTCGACGAAGGACACCGGCTCGGCGAAGTCGTGGCGGGTGAACACCGGCACGATCGGCGTGTTGTGGACGTATTTGAAGTGGGCGAAGTCCACCCCGTTCTCCAGGACGTACTGCGGGTGCATCTCCAGGCGTTCGCGGTAGAGCCGTTGCTGCGGGTAGTAGTCGGCCGCGCTGCTGCCGTCACCGAACGCGCCGAAGACGTCGGGCGCCTCGAAGAACGGGTCGCGGCGCTCGACGTCGTGCCAGATGTAGATCGACTGGTTGCGCTCGACCACCGGATAGCTGCGGATTCGTCGGCCGCGATTGGGGCGGTCCTGATAGGGGATGCACACGTTGCGGCCCTGCTGATTCCACTGCCAGCCGTGGAATGGGCACTGCAACACCTCGCCGACGACCTTGCCGCCATACCCAAGGTGCGCGCCGAGGTGTTCGCAATAGGCGTTCATGACCGTCAGCTGACCGGATTCGGCCCGCCAGGCGACCATTTCCTCGTCGAAGTACTTCATCCTGTGCACGTCGCCGACGCCGATCTCGTCGGACCAGGCGACCTGGAACCAGCCGGTCGGCTTCATCGACAGCGGCGGCTTGGCCATTACGCGCCTCCCTCCACGCGCTCACATCATAGGCCGCGCTCACCCAATATAAAAGCACCCTCTATGAAACTTGTTCGCCCGCGTGCGCTCAGCCGATAAGATCGCCCAATGACTCGGCAGGCAAGCGGAGCCGGTATCGCCGGCCGGCGCCCTAACCGGCGCGGCCACGCGACCCGCGAGAGCATGCTCGAGGCCGCGCTGCGCTCGTTGGCCTCGGGTGAGCCGGGCTCGGTGTCGGCGAA
>NZ_LZKC01000118.1:0-1730 GCF_001672685.1 Mycobacterium sp. E2462 | reverse complement strand
GCACCTCGCCGCGGCCCGCCGCCCGCCGCGCCGTTGCCCGGCCCGCCGCCGGGTCCGGCCCCGCTGGATGCGGGACTTGGTCAATCGCCGGCGCCCGCGGAGGCGCCCGGCCCGGGAGCGGGTGGATAGATGCTGACACGCTTCGTTCGGATTCAGCTGGCGATCTTTTCGATCGTCGGTTTCCTCGGCATCGTCGCGATGGTGCTCTTCTACATCCAGGCGCCGACGCTGCTCGGCATCGGCCGCATGACGGTGACGCTGGAGCTGCCGGCCACCGGCGGGCTGTACCGGTTCTCCAACGTGACCTACCGAGGGGTCGAGATCGGCAAGGTCACCTCGGTGGGATTGACACCGACCGGCGCCAAAGCGACGCTCTCGCTGAGCAATTCACCCAAGGTGCCCGCGGACCTGACGGCCGAGGTGCTCAGCGTCTCCGCGGTGGGCGAGCAGTACGTGGACTTGCGGCCGAAGACGGACTCGCCCCCCTATCTGCACGACGGCTCGGTGATCGCCGTGCGGGACACCACGATTCCGCAACCCGTCGGGCCGATGCTCGACCAGGTCAACGCGTTGGTGCAAAGCATCCCGAAGGCCAAACTCGGCCAGCTGCTCGACGAATCCTTCCAGGGCTTCAACGGTTCCGGTTACGACCTGGGCTCGCTGATCGATTCCACCAAGACGCTGTCTCGCGACGCCAACGGCGTCGTCGACCGCACCCGGGCGCTCACCGAGGACACCGGCCCGCTGCTCGACACCCAGGCGCGCACCACCGATTCGATCCGGAAGTGGGCGCGCAGCTTCTCGGGCATCTCGGACACGCTGGTGGACAACGACTCCCATTTCCGCACCATCCTGGAAAAGGGCCCCGACGCCGCGAACGAGGCCTCGCGCCTCCTCGACCAGATCAAGCCGACCTTGCCGGTGCTGCTGGCCAACCTGACCACCATCGGGCAGATCGGCATCACCTACCACCCCTCGATCGAGCAGCTGCTGGTGTTGCTGCCGTCGGCGGTCGCGATCGAGCAGGCGGCGACGGGGGAAAACCACCCCGATGGCCGGGCTTACGGCGATTTCGCGGCGACGGTCGACGACCCGCCCATCTGCACGGTCGGCTTCATGCCGCCCAACACGTGGCGGTCCCCGGACGACCTCAGCGACATCGACACCCCGGACGGGTTGTACTGCAAGCTTCCCCAGGATTCGCCGATCGCGGTCCGCGGTGCCCGCAACTATCCGTGCATGGGGCACCCCGGTAAGCGCGCCCCCACCGTCGAAATCTGCAACAGCGACAAGCCGTTCATGCCGCTGGCGATGCGCCAACACACCCTGGGTCCCTACCCGCTGGACCCGAACCTGCTCGCCCAGGGCGTTCCGCCCGACGATCGAATCACGGCCAACGACAGGATCTTTGCGCCCATCGAGGGAACACCGTTGCCGCCGGGGGCGGTGCCCCGCGGCACACCGGCGGGGCCGCGCGGCGAGAATCCGCCACCGGGGACGATCGGAGCCGCCGTTCCGCCGGTGCCGTCGTCGGGGCCCCGCCTGGCGCCCATGTCGCCGATGTCGGCCGACCTGCCGCCCATCGCACCCCTGGACCTGCCCGCGCCGGGGGAGCTGTCCGCGCCGCCCGCCGCCGCGCCGGCGCCCGGCCCAGCCGACGCCGACCTGCATCCCGACCGGGCCGCCGTGTTGGTCTTCGTCGATCAGACGACGGCAAGCATGCAGAAGAA
>NZ_LZKC01000117.1:0-1917 GCF_001672685.1 Mycobacterium sp. E2462 | reverse complement strand
TCCGGCGCCGCCAGGGACGCCACACCCGCGGCCGCTCCACCGACCAGGGCAACAGCCGCCACGCCGGTGACGACAGACTTCACGGTATTCACAGATCCCCCTTCGATGCGCATGGACCGTGGCGGGATCGACAAAATGCGCCCCACGCGGTCACACGTCTCCATGTTGTATTCGCTGTAAGTGTGCATTCTGTGACCCACAATTGAGTCTCGGCCCGGTCACGTTACGGCGGCGCTACGGCAGCACCGGGTGCGTCGCGGCGCCCCAGGGGTCCCCGTCAGTCGCGCGCGAGCGCGTCGATGAGGCTCTTCGGGCGGATGTCGGGCCAGTTCTGCTCGATGTAGGCCAGGCAGTCCGCGCGGCTGGCCTCGCCGTAGGCCACCCGCCAGCCGGCCGGCGTCTCGGCGAAGGTGGGCCACAGGCTGTGCTGCTCCTCGTCGTTGACCAGGACGACGAAAGTCCCGTTGTCGTCGTCAAAGGGGTTGGTGCTCATCGCGTCTCCTCATCGATGGATTCTTCGCCGATCCCAGGGTTGATCCCAGCACACGGTCGGACAGCAACCCCAGGCAGCTCAGGTTCGGGAACCCGGGCCCCTGGGTCAGCCCGGACAGGTTGGGCAGGTAGAGCCTGGGCGTGACGTCGGCGACGGACAGGTCGTAGCCGATCGATTCCTGCAGGGTCTCGGCGGTCAGCGGTCCGCCCAGCCCGAGTTCGAGCAGGTCGAGCACGTCCTGGCCGAACAGCGAGGTGAACCATAGCGGGTCGGCCCCGGAGCCGTCGATCACCAGGTCGAAGCCGTGCACCGTCTCCAGGTGCTCGCTGCCGCGATTGGTCGACAGGGTCAGCCGGATCTGCCCGTCCCGCCCGACCGCGTGCGCCACCCGCCCGCGCAGGTGGCGGATCCGGTCGTCGGCCAGCAGCGCCTCCTGGACGTTGGCCGAGAACACCCCCCGGTCGGTGCGAGCCAGGGCGTCGCGCCGTTCGGCCATGGTGAGCGCCGGCCAGTTGGTGGGGTCGGAGAACAGGGAGTTCTCGAAGAAGCTCTCGCCGCGGGTGAACAGGGTCACCTGCGGGGAGATGACGGTGATGGTCGATACCCGGTGCCGGAACAGCTCGTTGAGCATGGACGCGGCGGTCTCGCCGCCACCGATCACCGCGACGCGCTCGGCGGTGATCCGGTCGTGGCCGGCGGCACGGTCCCAGAACTGGGCGATCGAGAGCATGCGCGGGTTGCCGGGCAGCAACGACTTCTCGGCCTGGCCGGGGCCGGTGATCATCAGCGCGTCGGCGTGCACGGTGGTCTCGTGTGTGTGCAGGGCCCACCGGTCGCCGGTCACCGCTAGCCGCTCGACGTCGCCGTGGACCACTCTCATCCCGACCTGGTCGGCGACCCACCTCAGGTACTGGCTCCACTTGCGGTGCGGCGGGGCGGGCCGCCCGCGGTCGATCCATTCGGCGAACGACGCCGTGGCAATGAGGTAGGACTGCCAGCTGTACCGGGTCATCCGCTCGTCGAGCTCGGCGTTGCGGCGCGGCACCAACGCCGACCGGTAGGGGAAGCCGACGTCCTTCTCCGGGCTGGTGCCCAGCCGGTGCGCGCCGTCGGTCCAGCCGCCCGAGGCCTGCCAGTTGGCGCCCACCCCGGTGCGTTCCACAACGACCACGTCGGGAACCTCGACACCCATCTCGCGCAGCACGAACGCCTTCGCGGCGACGGCCACCCCCTTGGCGCCGGCGCCCAGGATCGCCAGTGTGCTCATTCGACCATCTCCCGCAGTGTCTCTAGCCAAAGCTGTTGCAGCGCAGCGATGTCCGCGTCGCTGAGGATGTCGGGCAGCGCTCGCCACTGCGAGGCCAGCACCCGCTGGTCGTCCACCGTCAACACCATCGCGGCGATGGTGAGCTCGTGGCGCACGG
>NZ_LZKC01000116.1:0-1318 GCF_001672685.1 Mycobacterium sp. E2462 | reverse complement strand
CCTTCACCCGGATGCCGCTGGGCGGCGACGACCCCGAATACACCGCGGCGACCCGCGGCGCCGCCGCGCCGGTCATCGCGGTGCTGTCCTCCTACGGCCTCGACGGCGACGCGGCGTTCTACGCGGCCCTGGAGTTCTGGTCGGCCCTGCACGGGTTCGTGCTGCTCGAGATGACCGGCGTCATGGACGACATCGACACCGACGCGTTGTTCTCCGACATGGTGCTGCGGTTGGCGGCCGGGGTGGAACGGCGCACCGCGCACAACGGCGCCGCGGGCTGACCCCGCCCGGGCCGGGTCCGGCGTCGACGCCGCTTTGACCTGCGTGACCGGCGGCGGGTATTGTGGGGGCTCGTGCCTGGCGGCTTACGGCGCCTAACCGTAAGGAAGTGAATGCCGGGCGAATTCGCATGTCCACGATGCTTCGGACTTTCGTCCGGTGCCCGGCGCGTGCGACACACCCGGACGCGGGGTAGCGCGGCCGGACAAAACCGCAGTACCGAGACGTGAATAACGCCAGCAAGACCAGAAGACTTTGCACATAGAGGAAGAAAGCCGGTAGATGCCAACCATTCAGCAGCTGGTCCGCAAGGGTCGCCGCGACAAGGTCGCGAAGGTCAAGACCGCGGCCCTCAAGGGCAGCCCGCAGCGTCGTGGCGTGTGCACCCGCGTGTACACCACCACCCCGAAGAAGCCGAACTCGGCGCTTCGCAAGGTCGCGCGCGTGAAGCTGACCAGCCAACGCAGGGCCAGCGTCACCGAGCGGTCCGGACGCACCTCGACCGGAACCTGGTACGTCGCACCGCCCACGCGGCGGCTCCGCACCTCGAGGGAGGGCTTAACGTTGTCCATGGCGCGCTTGAGGGTGATCACCGGATCCGTGCCGGTCTTGTCCCGAGCTTGTTCGAGCGCACCATAAACAATGCGCTCAGCCAGCGATTTCTTCCCGTCCAGCAGAACTTTGTTGACCAGCTGGGTGACCAGCTGCGATCCGTAGACGGGGTCGTTGACCAGCGGACGCTTCGGCGCGGGGCCCTTGCGCGGCATCAGCTCTTCTCCTTCTTGGCGCCGTAACGGCTGCGAGCCTGCTTGCGGTTCTTCACGCCCTGGGTGTCGAGCGAACCGCGGATGATCTTGTAGCGCACACCAGGCAGGTCCTTCACCCGGCCACCACGCACCAGCACCATCGAGTGCTCCTGCAGGTTGTGGCCCTCACCCGGGATGTACGCGGTGACCTCGACCTGGCTGGTCAGCTTCACGCGCGCGACCTTGCGAAGCGCCGAGTTCGGCTTCTTCGGGGTGGTGGTGTACACGCGGGT
>NZ_LZKC01000115.1:0-4826 GCF_001672685.1 Mycobacterium sp. E2462 | reverse complement strand
CATCGCCGCGCGAGAGTGGTCGATGCCGCTGACAGCCCGCCGCGGTGACCCGCCCGCCGGCGTGGCCAGCAACGCCTGCACCTCCCCGATCAGTGGCCGTTTGCCGTCGAGCGTCACGGTGATCGCGGTGCCTGGGACCGGGGCCGGCCGCTGGTCGAGGAACAGGTTCGACGGGTCCGCGATGCCCTCGATGCCCGTGTCGTGCAACAGGAAACAGCCGACCTCGTCCGCGGCGCCGAAGCGGTTCTTGATGCCGCGGACCATGCGCAGGGAGCCGGTGCGGTCGCCCTCGAAGTGCAACACCACGTCGACGAGGTGTTCCAGCGAGCGCGGCCCGGCTATCGCGCCGTCCTTGGTGACGTGGCCGACCAGGATGAGGGCGACGTTGTTGGCCTTGGCGGCGGCGGTGAGCGCGGCGGTGACCGCACGGACCTGTGTGACACCGCCGGACACGCCGTCGGCCTCGGTGGTGGACATGGTTTGCACCGAGTCGACGATCACCAGCGCGGGCTTGACCGTCGCGATGTGCTCGAGCACCGTGTGCAGGTCGGATTCGGCGGCCAGGAACACCTCCGCCGCCGCCGGGCCGCCGCACCCGGTGCGGTCGGCCCGCAGGCGGATCTGCCCGGCCGACTCCTCGCCGGAGATGTACAAGGCGCGGCGGCCGGACTGCGCCCAGCGGTGCGCGACCTCGAGCAGCAGCGTCGACTTACCGACGCCGGGATCGCCGGCCAACAGCGTCACCGAACCGGGGACCACACCCCCGCCCAGCACCCGGTCGAGTTCGTCGACGCCGGTGGAACGGTGCCGGCTGGCATTGGGCTCGACGGCGGTGATGGGGACCGCCGGCGCGGCGGCCCTGGCACCCCGGCGTGCGGCGCCGCCCACCGTGCTGAGCACCGGCACTTCCTCGACCGTGCCCCAGGTGCCGCACTCGAGGCAGCGGCCCACCCACTTGGCCGTGACGTGCCGGCATTCCGAGCAGCGGTACTGGGAGCGTGCGTTGGCCACCCCATGACGGTATCGAGCCGGTACGACAAGCCCCCGCCGCGACAGGCGGTCGGTGTCGGGTTAGCTGGGCTGTGGCGAGAGCCCGGCGGTCACGGGCACCAGCACGCTGGCCTGGCCGGCGCGCTCGAAGCTGAAGGTGAAGTTGTAGGTCAGCCCGTTCGAGATCGGCTTGGCCAGGGTGATGGTCGCCTTGGCGGCGGCGCTGTTGTCGATGGGGCCGGGCGCCACCTTCTGGCCGTCCGGCGTGCCGATGAACAGCATGCCGCCTGCGGGCAGCCGCGGGTCACCGCTGAGGGCCACCGAGCCGATGTCGCTAGTGACGCTCACCAGCCGGTCGGGGGCGTCCGGGGACTGGTTGGTCACCACCAGCACCAGCTCCACCTGGCGGCCCGGCTGCACGGCGTCGCCGGTCTGCGGGGTCTGGATGCGGATGTCCCGCAGCGCCACGTCGTGGATCGTGAGCTTGTTGCCGTTGATCGCCGGCTCCTGCACGGCCATCTGCGAGATCTGGCCCGCCCCGCAACCGCTGAGCGCGACGGCGAGCAGCGCCACGAGGCCCGCGATCACGAGCCGGGCGGGTTGCGCGCGACCGACGACGGGGAGGCTGATCTTGACGCGGTTCACTCACTGCCTCCTGCTGGGCCGTGTTCGGGTAGTGCAACTATGCACAGTAGTAGGAACCGTTCGCCCGCGGTAGCGCGGGGCGTGAGAGCACCGTTTCGATGCGGCGGCCGAACAGTTACCGGGCCGCGCGGGACGGCGGCAAGGCGCAGGAGTATCGTGTTTCATTGCACGACTTGCTCCTCATGTCAACCCCTAATGTGCGCGTGTTGTGCCCCTGACCTGCACCGTTGCTTCGCGGCGGTTAGGCGGCCGTGTTAGGATGAAGTAACGAAAGGGGCTCGAAACAGATGATCTTCAAGGTCGGCGACACCGTTGTATACCCGCATCACGGTGCTGCGTTAGTCGAGGCGATCGAAACCCGCACCATCAAGGGAGAGCAGAAGGAATACCTCGTCCTGAAGGTTGCGCAGGGTGACCTGACCGTTCGAGTTCCCGCCGACAACGCTGAGTACGTGGGTGTCCGCGACGTCGTTGGACAAGAAGGTCTGGACAAGGTCTTCCAGGTGCTGCGCGCGCCGCACACCGAAGAGCCCACCAACTGGTCCCGCCGGTACAAGGCGAACCTGGAGAAGTTGGCTTCCGGCGACGTCAACAAGGTGGCCGAGGTAGTGCGCGACCTGTGGCGTCGTGACCAGGAGCGCGGCCTGTCGGCCGGCGAGAAGCGCATGCTGGCCAAGGCGCGTCAGATCCTGGTCGGCGAGCTGGCCCTGGCCGAGAGCACCGATGACGCCAAGGCGGAGACCATCCTCGACGAGGTTCTCGCCGCCGCTTCCTGAAGGCCCTGACGCTCGGTGGTCCCGGCGACGGGCGCTCGAGGCGCGGTCGTCGCCGTCGTTCCGGCCGCCGGATCCGGCGTGCGGCTCGCCGCGGGGATTCCCAAGGCATTCTGTGAGGTCGACGGGCGCACCCTGCTGGAGCGCTCCGTCACCGGTCTGCTGCGCTCCGGCGTCGTCGACCATGTCGTGGTGGCCGTCCCGGCCGACCGCGCCGAGCAGGCCGGGCGGCTCCTTCCCGACGGCGTCACCGTCGTCGCCGGGGGACCCGACCGCACCGCGTCCGTCGGCCTGGCGCTGGCGGCGCTGTCCGGGAAGCCCGAGTTCGTGCTGGTGCATGACGCCGCCCGCGCGCTGACGCCGGCGCCGGTGATCCAGCGCGTGGTCGACGCCCTGCGCGCCGGTCACCGCGCGGTGGTGCCGGCGCTGCCGGTGCATGACACCATCAAGGCCGTGGACGCCGACGGGGTGGTTCTGGGCACGCCCGAGCGGGCCGGTCTGCGCGCGGTGCAGACGCCGCAGGGGTTCGCCACCGAACTGCTGTTGCGGGCGTACGGCGTCCCGCGCCCCGCCGCGGGCTTCACCGACGACGCGTCGCTGGTCGAGCACGTCGGCGGCCAGGTTCGGGTGGTCGCCGGGGACCCGCTGGCGTTCAAGATCACCACCCCGCTCGACCTGACGCTGGCCGAAGCGATCGTGCGCCGGTGACCACGGACCCGCTGCCGCTGCCCAGGGTCGGGCTGGGCGTCGACGTGCACCCGATCGAGCCCGGGCGGCCCTGCTGGCTGGTCGGGTTGCTGTTCGCCGACGCCGACGGCTGCGCCGGCCACTCCGATGGCGACGTGGGCGCGCACGCGCTGTGCGACGCGGTGCTGTCGGCGGCCGGGCTGGGCGACGTGGGCGCCGTGTTCGGGGTCGACGACCCGCGCTGGGCGGGCGTCAGCGGCGCCGACATGCTGCGCCACGTCGCCGAGTTGGCCGCCGCCGCGGGATACCGGATCGGCAATGGCGCCGTGCAGGTCATCGGCAACCGGCCCCGGATCGGCCCGCGCCGCGCCGAGGCGCAGCGGGTGCTCTCGGAGCTGCTCGGGGCGCCGGTGTCGGTGTCGGCCACCACGACCGACGGCTTGGGGCTGACCGGACGCGGCGAGGGCGTCGCCGCCATCGCCACCGCGCTCGTGGTCCCCGCGCAGCAGACGGCGACCGCCCCGGGAGCCGGGAGCTGACCCGGTAAGCTGGCACGTCGTGACCGATTGCGGCCCGTTGCGGCTCCACGACACGGCGACGGGCGTCGTCCGTGACTTCGTGCCGCTGCGCCCCGGCCACGTCTCCATCTACCTGTGCGGCGCCACCGTGCAGGGCCTGCCGCACATCGGGCACGTCCGCAGCGGCGTCGCCTTCGACATCCTGCGCCGGTGGCTCATTGCGCGCGGCTGCGACGTCGCCTTCATCCGCAACGTCACCGACATCGACGACAAGATCCTCAACAAGGCGGCCGCCGCCGGCCGGCCCTGGTGGGAGTGGGCGGCGACCTACGAGCGGGCCTTCTCCGCGGCCTACGACGCCCTGGACGTGCTGCCGCCGTCCGCCGAGCCGCGCGCGACCGGGCACATCACCCAGATGGTCGAATTGATCCAGCGCCTGATCGAAACCGGTCACGCCTATGCCGCCGGTGGCGACGTCTACTTCGACGTGCTCAGCTACCCGGAGTACGGGCAGCTGTCCGGCCACCGGATCGACGACGTCCACCAGGGCGAGGGCGCCGCCACCTGCAAACGCGACCAGCGCGACTTCACGCTGTGGAAGGCGGCCAAGCCCGGCGAGCCGTCCTGGCCCACCCCCTGGGGCCGCGGCCGCCCGGGCTGGCACCTCGAATGCTCGGCGATGGCCCGCACCTATCTCGGCGCGGAATTCGACATCCACTGCGGCGGCATGGATCTGGTGTTCCCGCACCACGAGAACGAGATCGCGCAGAGCCGGGCCGCCGGCGACGGGTTCGCCCGTTACTGGCTGCACAACGGCTGGGTGACGCTGGGCGGCGAGAAGATGAGCAAGTCGCTGGGCAACGTGCTCGCCATCCCGGCGATGCTGGAGCGCGTGCGACCGGCCGAGCTGCGCTACTACCTGGGCAGCGCGCACTACCGGTCGATGCTGGAATTCTCCGAGACCGCCCTGCAGGACGCCGTGAAAGCCTATGTGGGCGTTGAGGAATTCTTGCACCGGGTGCGGGTACGCGTCGGTGCCGTCGAGCCCGGCGAGTGGACCGCGCGGTTCGGCGCCGCCCTCAACGACGACCTGGCCGTGCCGGCGGCGTTGGCCGAGGTGCACCACGCCCGCGCCGAGGGCAACCGCGCCCTGGACTCCGGCGACCACGAGGCCGCGCTACACCACGCCGGGGCGATCCGGGCCATGCTCGGC
>NZ_LZKC01000114.1:0-6685 GCF_001672685.1 Mycobacterium sp. E2462 | reverse complement strand
GCCTACGCCCACCCCGAGAGGCTGGTCACCGCCGACTGGCTGTCGGCCCACCTGGGGTCAGGGGGTAATGCCACGGGTCCGAGCCTACCGCCAGGGGTGCGGGAATCAGCCGACGGCGTTGGCCGCCCAGAGGGCGGCGACCGACAGCCCGACGCGGTCGAGCAGGCGGCGCAGCAACGGCAGGCTCAGGCCGATGACGTTGGAGGGATCGCCCTCGATGCCGTCGACGAACCACCCGCCCAGGCCGTCGAGCGTGAACCCGCCGGCGACCCGCAACGGTTCGCCGGCGTCGACGTACGCCCGCAGATCCGGCCCCGCGGGCCGGGCGAAGTGCACGGTCGTGGCGGCGGATTCGGCCTGCCGGTCGGTGATCACCCCGTCGCGCAGGCGCAGCAGGCAGTGGCCGGTGTGCAGCCGGCCGGACCGGCCGGCCATCAGCCGCCACTGCCGCAGCGCGGCGTCGGCGGTTGCGGGTTTACCGCACAGCCGGCCGTCGAGGTCGAGCATCGAGTCGCAGCCGATGACCACGCAGTCCGCCGCGACGCCGGGCTGCAGCCCGGCGGCCACCCGGTCGGCCTTGGCGCCGGCGAGCGCGCCGACCACCTCGGCGGGCGGCGCGTCGGCGCCCAGGCCGGCGATCAGCGCGTCCTCGTCGACGCCGGACACCGCGACCAGCGGCTCGACGCCGGCCCCGCGCAGCACGTTGAGCCGGCCTGAGGAGGCCGACCCAAGCACCACGCGGGTCACTTCTTCAGGTGCGTCATCTGTAGGAAGGTGAGCCGCTGGTAGTTCGACATCGCGAAGCGCAGCCGGTCGATCGGCAACCCCCACTTGCTGCGCTCGGCCGGTGGCAGCACCGGCTCGCCGCCGCCGACACCGCCGAGCACGGCGACGAGCGCGGCCAGCTCCTCGTCGGTCGGCTGCCCCTTGAGGACCTTGATGTGCGGCTCGTGTGGCGCGGCGCCGCCGAGGGTCACGTCGGCGCTCACGTCGTCGGCGCTCACAGGGCTCACTGCGTTCGCCTGGCTACCGTCGCTCACTGGGTTTGCCCCACTCCCGTCGCTCACTGCGTTCGCCTGGCTCCCGTCGCTCACTGCGTTCGCCTGGCTCCCGTCGCTCACTGCGTTCGCTCCGCTCGTTCGACTCACAGGGGAATGTTCCCGTGCTTCTTGGGCGGCAGGTGCGCGATCTTGCGCTCCAGCAGGCGCAGCGCCGTGCCGATGTAGCCGCGGGTGTGCGACGGGGGAATCACCGCGTCGACGTAGCCGCGCTCGGCCGCGACATAGGGGTTGACCAGCGTGTCCTCGTACTCCTGCTGCAGCTGCAGCCGCAGCGCGTCGACGTCCTTGCCCTCCTTGGCGGCCTCTTTGAGCTGCTGGCGGTAGACGAAGCCGACGGCGCCGGAGGCGCCCATCACCGCGATCTGCGCGGTGGGCCAGGCGATGTTGACGTCACACCCCATGTCCTTGGAGCCCATGACGCAGTAGGCGCCGCCGTAGGCCTTGCGGGTGATGACGGTGATCTTCGGGACGGTGGCCTCGCCGTAGGCGTAGAGCAGCTTGGCGCCGCGGCGGATGATGCCGTTGTACTCCTGGCCGGTGCCCGGCAGGAAGCCCGGGACGTCGACCAGCATGATGATCGGAATGTTGAAGCAGTCGCAGGTCCGCACGAACCGGGCGGCCTTCTCCGAGGCGTTGATGTCCAGGCAGCCGGCGAACTGGGTCGGCTGGTTGGCGACGATTCCGACCGGCCGGCCGTCGATGCGGCCGAACCCGACGACGATGTTGGTGGCGTAGCCGTTCTGGATCTCCAGGAACTCGTCGTCGTCGAGGATCCGGGTGATGACCTCGTGCATGTCGTAGGGCTGGTTCGGCGAGTCCGGGATCAGGGTGTCGAGCTCGAGGTCCTCCTCGGTGAGGTTTTCCTCGATGGCGCCGGCGGGAATCGGCTCCGCGTAGCGCGGCGCGTCGGTCGCGTTGTTGGGCGGCAGGTAGCTGAGCAGGTCGCGGACCCAGTCGAAGGCGTCCTGCTCGCCGGAAGCGACGTAGTGCGCGGTGCCGGACTTGGCCATGTGGGTGTGGGCGCCGCCCAGCTCCTCCATGGTGACGTCCTCGCCGGTGACGGTCTTGATGACGTCCGGGCCGGTGATGAACATCTGGCTGGTCTGGTCGACCATCACCACGAAGTCGGTCAGCGCGGGGGAGTAGACGTGGCCGCCGGCGGCGGCGCCCATGATCAGCGAGATCTGCGGGATGACGCCGGAGGCGATGATGTTGTTGCGGAAGATCCGGCTGTAGAGGCCCAGGGAGACGACGCCCTCCTGGATGCGCGCGCCGGCGCCGTCGTTGATGCCGATCAGCGGGCGGCCCGTCTTGATCGCCAGGTCCTGGACCTTGACGATCTTCTCGCCGTACACCTCGCCGAGGCTGCCGCCGAACACCGTGGCGTCCTGGCTGAAGATGCACACGTCTCGGCCGTCGATGGTGCCGTAGCCGGTGATTACACCGTCGCCCAGCGGGCGGTTGTGCTCCAGCCCGAAGTTCTTGCTGCGGTGGCGGGCCAGCGCGTCCAGCTCGACGAACGAATCCTCGTCAAGCAGGGCCAGGATGCGCTCGCGGGCAGTCAGCTTGCCCTTGGCGTGCACCTTCTCGACGGCCTCCTCGCCGACCGGGTGCAGGGACTCCTCGCGGCGCTTGTGCAGCTCGGCAAGCTTGCCCGCGGTGGTGTGGATGTCGATGGTGTGCTCGGCGGCGGGTTCCGCAGTGTGGTCCGTAACGCTCGTCATGGCAGCGATCGTATCGGCAGCCCCGTCGGTCTCCCTTAAGCAGCCCTTAATTAGCGTCGGCGATTCGCGAAGCGGCGCTCCGGCGCGGGCGCCCGTGGCCGGTATCGTCGTCGGACGACGAATCCAGTACAGCGCGGGAGTGGCGATGGTCGACTGGGCGCACGAATGCGACGTGCTGGTTGCCGGGTCGGGCGGCGGCGGCGTCACCGGCGCCTACACCGCCGCGCGCGAGGGCCTCAACGTGCTGCTGGTCGAGGCGACGGACAAGTTCGGGGGCACCACCGCCTACTCCGGCGGGGGCGGGGTCTGGTTTCCCTGCAACCCGGTGCTACTGCGCGCCGGCACCGACGACACCATCGAGGACGCGCTCACCTACTACCACGCCGTCGTCGGCGACCGCACCCCCCGCGAGCTGCAGGAGACGTTCGTGCGCGGCGGCGCGCCGCTGATCGCCTACCTGGAGCAGGACCCGGACCTCAAGTTCGTGCCGCTGCCGTGGCCCGACTATTACGGCAAGGCGCCCAAGGCGCGCCTGGACGGCCAGCGCCACATCGCCGCGAAACCGTTGAAGGTGGCCGCGGCGCCGGAACTGCGCGACGCCATCCGGGGCCCGCTCGAGACCGACCGGCTCGGCGCCGAGCCCCCGGCGGACTACTTCATCGGCGGCCGCGCGCTGATCGCGCGGTTCCTCAAGGCCCTCGGCCAGTACCCGGCCGCGACGCTGCGGCGCGACACCGCGCTGGTCGAGCTGGTGGTGTCCGAGGGTCGCGTCACGGGCGCCGTCGTCGAGACGCACGGCGAACGCCGCGCCGTCCGCGCCCGCCGGGGCGTGCTGCTGGCCGCCGGCGGCTTCGAGGCCAACGACGAGCTGCGCCGCCGGTACGGCGTGCCGGGCGTCGCGCGAGACACCATGGGCGGGCCCGGCAGCCGGGGCCTGGCGCTGCAGGCGGGCATCGCCGCCGGCGCCGACACCGACCTGCTGGACCAGGCCTGGTGGTCGCCCGGGATGACCCATCCCGACGGGCGGTCGGCGTTCGCGCTGTGGTTCACCGGCGGCATCTTCGTCAACCAGGACGGCAACCGGTTCGTCAACGAGTCCCGCGCCTACGACCGGGCCGGCCGCGAGATCATCGCCCAGCTGCACGACGGGTCGCTCACGTTGCCGTATTGGATGGTCTACGACGACAAGGAGGGCGAGGTGCCGCCGGTGAAGGCGGCCAACGTCCCGGTCGTCGAGACCGAGAAGTACGTCGCCGCGGGCCTGTGGCACACCGCGGACACCCTGGAGGGCCTCGCCGCCAAGATCGGCGTCCCCGGCGCTCAGCTGGCCGCGACGGTCGCCCGCTTCAACACGTTCGCCGCCGCCGGCGTCGACGGCGACTTCGGCCGCGGCGACGAGGCGTTCGACCGTGCCTTCTCGGCCGGCGCCTCGCCGCTCGTGCCGCTCGACCGCCCGCCGTACCACGCCGCCGCGTTCGGCCTGTCCGACCTGGGCACCAAGGGAGGCCTGCGCACCGACGCCGCCGCCCGGGTGCTCGACGCCTCCGGCGTCCCGATCCCGGGCCTCTACGCCGCCGGCAACACCATGGCCGCGCCCAGCGGCACCGCGTACCCCGGCGGCGGCAACCCGATCGGCACCAGCATGCTGTTCAGCCACCTCGCTGCGCTGGACATGCGCGACCGGCGCTGAGTCCTAGGCTGGGCGGGATGGACGCAGACCAGACCCGTGACCCGCTGGACGCGGCCGCGCTGCGCGGCGAGCTGATCGGCACCGGCCTGGGGTGGCGCTCCCTCGACGTCGTCGAGCGGACCGGATCGACCAACGCCGACCTGATGGCGCGGGCGGCGTCGGGGGCCGACGTCGCCGGGGCGGTGCTGATCGCCGAGCACCAGACCGCCGGCCGCGGGCGGCACGGTCGCGGCTGGACCGCCGGACCGCGAACCCAGATCACCATGTCGGTGGGCGTCAGCGTGGTCGACGTGCCGACCACCGGCTGGGGCTGGCTGCCGCTGGCCACCGGGGTGGCGGTGCTGGACGCGGTGTCCCCGCTGCTCGACGGGGCGGGCGCCGAAGCGGGACTCAAGTGGCCGAATGACGTGCTGGCCGGCCCCGCGCCGGACCGGCGCAAGTTGGCCGGCATCCTCGCCGAGGTCAGCCGGCCCGTCGTGGTGATCGGCGTGGGCCTCAACGTGTTCGAGGCGCCCGCCGGCGTCGAGGGCGCGACGTCGCTGGTCGACCAGGGCGTCGCGGCGCCCGACCGCGGCCGCCTGGTGGCGGCGGTGCTACGCGAACTCGGGCGGCGCATCGTGGCCTGGCGCGGCGCGCGGGGCGCCGACTGGGCGCTGGCGGCCGATTACCGCGCGCGCAGCCTCACCGTCGGGGCCCGGGTCCGGGCGCACCTGCCCGGCGGCAAGGAGCTCGTCGGCACCGCGACCGGCATCGACGACCAGGGCAGGCTGTGCCTGGAATCGGGCAATGGAAACGTCGTGGTTTCGGCCGGCGACGTGGTGCATTTGCGGTAGTTATCGCTAGTGATCGGAAGGGCCGCACAGCTAATGTCGCGGCATGGGTTATCCCGACAATGTCCTGGCCGCGGGCGAGCACGTAATTGTGCACCGACACCCCCATTGGAAGCGGTTGATCTGGCCGGTCGTGGTGCTGCTCGGCGTCACGGCGCTCGCGGCGTTCGGCTCCGGCTACCTGAACTCGACGCACTTCGAGCAACTCGCCAAGAACGTCATCTACGGCGTGATCTGGGGGGTCTGGCTCCTGGTCGTCGGCTGGCTCACGCTGGGGCCGTTCGTGGGCTGGCTGACCACCCATTTCGTGGTGACCAACCGTCGGGTGATGTTCCGCCACGGGGTGCTCACCCGCACCGGGATCGACATCCCGCTGGCGCGGGTCAACAGTGTCGAATTCCGCGACCGGCTCACCGAGCGGATGTTCCGCACCGGGACGCTGATCATCGAGTCGGCGTCACAGGACCCGTTGGAGTTCCACGACATTCCGCGGCTGCGCGACGTGCACGCGCTGCTTTATCACGAAGTCTTCGACACCCTGGGGTCCGAGGAATCGCCCAGCTGACCGGACCGGCCGGCCCGGTTGCGCCAGGAGCGCAGCATCGTGACGTTGCCGCCTTCGATCTCGTCCTCGAGCATCTCGGCGATGCCGCCGGCGGTCAGGGCCGACTCGATCGCCTTGTCGGGGCTGCGCGCGAACTGGTCGGGGAACACCCAGCGCCGGAAGGCCCAGAACCGGAACGCCATCTGCAGCAGGTTGCCGATGAGGTAGGCCGCGATGAAGTCGGCGACGTTCTCCACGGCCAGCGACACCATCGGCTCGCGCAGCTGCAAGACGTAGCTGGAGAACCACAGCGGGGCCATGGACAGCAGCACGCCCACGCCGCTGAACGCGAAGAACAGCAGCGCCTCGTGGTGGCGCTCGCGGCCGCCGCGGTCGCGGAAGCTCCACTCCCGGTTCAACACGTAGGACGCGATGACCGCGACGATCCCGGCGATGACCTTCGCCGTCACCGGTTTGGCGTCCAGAATTGTCAGCTTCAACGTGTAGAAAATCACCGAGTCGATGACGAACGTGGTACCGCCGACGATGGCGAATTTGATCAGTTCGTGGTGGCGCAGCAAATAGGGCTGAAGCGCCCCCGGCATGCGCGCGATTGTGGCTTCGGTGAAGGACACAAGTGGAGAGTGTACGGACGCACACAAAAGCGACGCAAAATCGTACATAACAATTCGGCGTCACCGCCGGTCAACACGCCTACGGTGCCGAGTCACGATCGGGACACGTCATGACACCATGATGGCCGTGCCGGAAACAACCCCGCCGGGCTCCCCGATGATCCGATCCCCCGGGATCCGACAGTTCTCGAAGTACAGCTC
>NZ_LZKC01000113.1:0-12515 GCF_001672685.1 Mycobacterium sp. E2462 | reverse complement strand
GCCGGACAGCACGACCGCGCTGACGGCGTCGTCACCGGCCCAGCGGCCGAGCGCGTCGGACAACGCCGCCACCATCGGCTCGTTGAGCGAGTTGATCGCCTTCGGGCGGTTGAGCGTGATCAGCCCGACGTTCTTCTCGACGCGCAACAAGACCTCGTCCGACTCCTCGGCCACGCCGCCTCCCGTCCGTCCGCACCTCGCTTCGAGGACAGAATCTAGATCGTCCGGACCGAGACGACGCCCTTGGGTAAGGGTTATCTTTAACGCGACGACCACGGCGGGGTTCGCTGAGCAGGCCAAAAGAACTCCGCCCGCGCCGGGAACCGGAGCGGACCGCTGATCGTTGACATGGTGTTCGCACAGCTCGAAGCCAATAAGAGAGGATCCGACGGTGCGGGAGACAAGCAACCCGGTATTCCGATCGCTGCCCAAGCAGCGGGGCGGATATGCGCAATTCGGCACTGGCGCGGCGACCGCCCAGGCCTATCAGACCAACCCCTACGCCGCTCCGTACCAGGAGACCAGGGCTTCCCGTCCGCTGACCATCGACGACGTCGTCACCAAGACCGGCATCACGCTGGCCGTGCTGGCGGCCTCCGCCGTGGTCTCCTACTTCCTGGTGACGGCCAACCTCGCCCTCGCGATGCCGCTGACCATGATCGGCGCGCTCGGCGGCCTCGGCCTGGTCCTGGTGGCGACCTTCGGCCGCAAGCAGGACAGCCCGGCGATCGTGCTGAGCTACGCGGTGCTCGAGGGCCTGTTCCTCGGCGCGCTGTCGTTCGTCTTCGCCAACTTCTCGGTGTCGCACGCGAACGCCGGGGTGCTGATCGGCGAAGCCGTGATGGGCACCTTCGGCGTGTTCTTCGGGATGCTGGTCGTCTACAAGACCGGCGCCATCCGGGTCACCCCCAAGTTCACCCGCATGATGGTGGCCGCCATGTTCGGCGTGCTGGCCCTGATGCTCGGCAACTTCGTCCTGGCGCTGTTCGGCGTCGGCGGCGGAACGGGTTTGGGCCTGCGCAGCGGCGGCCCGGTCGCCATCCTGTTCTCGCTGGTCTGCATCGCCATCGCGGCGTTCAGCTTCCTGATCGACTTCGACGCCGCCGACCAGATGGTGCGCGCCGGCGCACCGGAGAAGGCGGCGTGGGGCATCGCCCTGGGCCTGACCGTGACGCTGGTCTGGCTGTACGTCGAGATCCTGCGGCTGCTCAGTTACCTACAGAACGACTAGTTCTTTCCTCCGACGAGAAGACCGGCACGCCAGGCGGCGTGCCGGTCTTTTCGTGTGTGCGCTGACGCGCTGGAGGTGTAGCGCTTCGGGTGTGCGCTGACGGCGGGCGTGCTCGGCGTGTCGCCGCCGTCACCGCACGCCGACGCACTATCCGACGCGCACGCCCGGCCAAGCCGCCTAGCTGAGCCGCTCGAACACCATCGCCATGCCCTGGCCACCGCCGACGCACATGGTCTCCAGGCCGAACGTCTTGTCGTGGGTCTGCAGATTGTTCAGCAGCGTCGTCGCGATCCGGGCGCCGGTCATGCCGAACGGGTGACCCAGCGCGATCGCGCCGCCGGAGACGTTCAGCTTGTCCTCGTCGATGCCAAGCTCGCGGGCCGAGCCCAGCACCTGCACCGCGAACGCCTCGTTGATCTCGAACAGATCGATGTCGCTGACCGACAGGCCGGCGCGCGCCAGCGCCTTCTTCGTCGCCTCGATCGGCCCCAACCCCATGATCTCGGGCGACAGGCCGCTCACGCCGGTCGACACGATCCGCGCGAGCGGCGTGAGGCCGAGTTCCTTGGCCTTGGTGTCGCTGGTGATCACCAGGGCGGCCGCGCCGTCGTTCAGCGGGCAGGCGTTACCGGCGGTCACGGTGCCGTTGGGCCGGAACACCGGCTTGAGGCCGCTGATCTTCTCGTACGTGGTCCCGGGGCGGGGGCCGTCGTCGGTGCTCACGGTGGTGCCGTCGGGCAGCGAGACCGGGGTGATCTCCCGCTCGAAGAAGCCGCTCTTGATGGCCTCCTCGGCGCGGTTCTGGCTGCGCACGCCCCAGTGGTCCTGGTCCTCGCGGCTGATGCCGGTGAGCAGCGCGACGTTCTCCGCCGTCTGGCCCATCGCGATGTAGACGTCCGGCAGGTTGCCGTCGGTGCGCGGGTCGTGCCACTCGTCGGCGCCGTTCGCGGCGGCCGCCGACCGCTCCTGCGCCTCGTCGAACAGCTCGTTCTTGGTGTCCGGCCACGAATCGGCGCTGCCCTTGGCGAACCGGGACACCGTCTCCACGCCCGCCGAGATGAACGCGTCACCCTCGCCGGCCTTGATCGCGTGGAAGGCCATGCGCGAGGTCTGCAGCGACGACGAGCAGTACCGGTTGACGGTGGTGCCGGGCAGGAAGTCATAGCCCAGCTCGACGGCGATGACGCGGGCCAAGTTGAACCCGGATTCCCCGCCGGGCTGCCCGCAGCCCAGGATCAGGTCGTCGATCTGGTGGGGGTTCAGCTCGGGCACCTTGTCGAGCGCGGCGCGCACGATCTGCACGGTCAGGTCGTCGGGGCGCATGTTGACCAGCGACCCCTTCATCGCGCGGCCGATCGGCGAGCGAGCAGTTGAGACGATGACGGCTTCAGGCATGAGTGTTCCCTTCGAATCCCACAGACGGGCTGGCTCGCTTCACCGTCGGGCGGGGTCCACGCCGACGGGCCAGATCAAATCTAGTCGCTGCCGGCTTCGGGGCACGAGGACGGGCCCGGTCCCGCCGCGGGGCGCCGCCACAACCGCGACATCACGCTGCTGCGGGTGTGGCGCTGGCCGAGCACCGGGGTGGCCGCCTGCGGCGGCAGCCGCAGCGGCGGACGCTGCACCGTCTCGCCCAGCGCGTCGCACAGGGCGATCAGCAGGGCGTCGGCCGCCAGGGCGTACGCGGGCGGGGAGGGGTGGTAGCCGTCGGCGGAGAACATCGCGTCGGGAGTGGCCCGGAACTGGGGGGCCAGCAGCTGCGCCAGCGGCACCGCGACCCCGCCGGCCACCCGCACGGCCGCGGCCTGCGCGCGGGCCAGCTGGGCGCAACGCTCGTGCGCCAGCGACCGCAGGGGCTGGGGGATGGCGCTGATGACGCCCAGGTCGGGGCAGGTGCCGACGACCACGGTCGCGCCGCGGGCGCGCAGCTTGCGGACGGTCAGGCCGAGCCGCTGCGCCGACTGGCTGACCCCGTTGAGGGCGGTCACGTCGTTGGCCCCGACCATGATCACCACCACGTCCGGCGGCGGCCCGGCCACGAACATCGCGTCGACCTGGCCGCACACGCCCTTCGAGGTGGCGCCCACGATTGCCTTGGTGCTCAACCGAATTCGTTTGCCGGTCTGCTCGGCGAGGCCCCGCGCGATGAGGACGCCGGGCACCTGCTCGGCGCTCTCGCAGCCGTACCCGGTGGCGGTCGAGTCGCCGAAGATCATCAACGTCAGGTCGACGGCCATGCCGCGCCGCCACCGCTCGACCGGGCCGCCGCCGCGCACGTAGACGCCGTCGGCGCGGGGCGGAATGTCCCAGGACTTGGGGATGATGGTGCGCGCGTGGCTGGCCTGGCCGACCAGCAGGCTCCGCGCGCCCAGGTAGGCCGTCCCGGTCGACGCGAGCGCACCGGCGGTGGCCAGGGCGATCGCCGATCCACGTGGCACCCGGATGGTCACCCGAATCAGTTTAGAGGCGCTCGGATGTCTGCGGGGGCGGCTCGTCAACAATCCGGTCACGGTGCGACTCAGATGTGGTATCGAATCAGCGAATTCCTACGTTGCACTAAGCAACGCCTGGCAAGCTGAGAACACGGGGTCGGCTGAGCGCCTCGGCAAACGGCTGAACCAGACACTTGGCTGCCCCGTCACATGCTGTATCGCACTACAAAGGCGTAGGAAGTGTTGAGCATGACCGCACCCAGCAAGGTACCGGGTTCGCCCCGCAACGCCCTTCGACCCCACGACGCCGCCGCGGCCCGCAGAGCCGCCCACGCGCATCGGCGGCGCCGGTTCGCGATCAGCGACGGTGCGCCCGTCGAGGTCCTCGAATCGGGGCCCAGCCTCGCCGCGCGAGTGGCCAGCCTGACGTCCCGGGTGACCATCCGGCCCGTGCTGTCGGTCGGCAGTCACGTGCCGAACTTCCCCTGGCCGTGGGGCCTCATCGACCTGGCGGCCCGCGTGGTGCTGCCGGCGTCGGCGACCGTCCGCGAGACGATCAGGCTGCCGCACGCCTCGGCGCAGCTGGTGCGCGCCCCGGGCGTGCTGCCCGCCGACGGCACCCGCCGCATGGTGCTCTACCTGCACGGCGGCGCGTTTCTGACCTGCGGCGCCAACTCGCACGGCCGGCTGGTCGAAGCGCTGTCGAGGTTCGCCGATTCCCCGGTGCTGGTGGTCAACTACCGGCTGCTGCCCAAGCATTCGATCGGCATGGCCCTCGACGACTGCCACGACGCCTATCAGTGGTTGCGGCGCCGCGGGTATCAGCCCGAGCAGATCGTGCTGGCGGGCGACTCCGCCGGCGGCTACCTGGCGCTGGCGCTGGCCCAACGCCTGCAGGCCGAGGCCCACGGCGAGGCGGACATGCCCGCGGCCTTGGTGGCGATCTCGCCGCTGCTGCAGCTGGCGAAGGAGTGCAAGCAGTCGCACCCCAACATTGCGACCGACGCGATGTTTTCCGCCCGGGCGTTCGACGCCCTCGGTGAGCTGGTCGCCGCCGCGGCGGCCAAACACGTCGTCGACGGCAAGCCCGAGGAGGTCTACGAACCGCTCGAGCACATCGCGCCCGGGCTGCCGCGCACGCTGATCCATGTGTCGGGTTCCGAGGTGTTGCTGCACGACGCCCGGCTGGCGGCCGCCAAGTTGGCGGCGGTCGGCGTCCCCGCCGAGGTGCGGGTCTGGCCCGGGCAGGTCCACGACTTCCAGCTGGCCGCGCCGGTGGTCCCGGAAGCGGTCCGATCGTTGCGCCAGATCGGCGAATACATCCGCGAGGCCACCGGCTAGCGTCGCGTTCCCGGCAGCGGTGGTGCGTTCCGCGAAACCGCCTGACACGATATGCGCATGCGGATCGCCCAGCACATCAGTGAGCTCATCGGCGGGACGCCGCTGGTTCGCCTGAACTCCGTCGTCCCCGCGGGTGCCGGGACCGTGGCAGCCAAGATCGAGTACCTCAACCCCGGCGGCAGCGCCAAGGACCGGATCGCGGCGAAGATGATCGACGCCGCCGAGGCCAGCGGGCAGCTCAAGCCCGGCGGGACCATCGTCGAGCCCACCTCCGGCAACACCGGCGTCGGCCTGGCGCTGGTGGCCCAGCAGCGCGGCTACAAGTGCGTCTTCGTTTGCCCCGACAAGGTGGGGGAAGACAAGCGCAACGTCCTGCTGGCCTACGGCGCCGAGGTGGTCGTCTGCCCGACGGCGGTGCCGCCCGCCCACCCGGACAGCTACTACAGCGTCTCCGATCGGCTGGTCACCGAGATCGACGGCGCCTGGAAGCCCGACCAGTACGCCAACCCGCAGGGCCCCGCCAGCCACTACGAGACCACCGGGCCCGAGATCTGGGCCGACACCGACGGCAAGGTCACGCACTTCGTCGCCGGCATCGGCACCGGCGGCACCATCAGCGGGGCGGGTCGCTACCTCAAGGAGGTGTCCAACGGGGCCGTTCGCGTGGTCGGCGCCGACCCCGAAGGCTCGGTGTACTCCGGCGGCACCGGCCGGCCCTACCTGGTGGAGGGCGTCGGCGAGGACTTTTGGCCCAAGGCCTACGACGCGAGCGTCCCCGACCAGATCATCGCGGTCTCGGACTCCGACTCTTTCAACATGACCCGGCGCCTGGCCCGCGAGGAGGCCATGCTGGTCGGCGGCTCCTGCGGCATGGCGGTGGTGGCCGCGCTGCGCGTCGCCGAGGAGGCCGGGCCCGACGCGCTAGTGGTCGTGCTGCTGCCCGACGGCGGCCGCGGCTACATGGCGAAGATCTTCAACGACGCCTGGATGTCGTCCTACGGTTTCCTGCGCAGCCGCCTCGACGGGTCCACCGATCAGGCCACCGTCGGCGACGTGCTGCGCCGCAAATCGGGGGAGCTGCCGGACCTGGTGCACACTCACCCGTCGGAGACGGTCCGCGACGCCATCGGCATCCTGCGCGAATACGGCGTCTCGCAGATGCCGGTGGTCGGCGCCGAGCCGCCGGTGATGGCCGGCGAGGTGGCCGGCAGCGTCTCCGAACGCGAGCTGCTGTCCGCCGTCTTCGAGGGCCGGGCCAAGCTGGCCGACGCCGTGTCCGAGCACATGAGCCCGCCGTTGCCGATGATCGGCGCCGGTGACTGGTCGGCGCCGCCGGCGGACGACGAGGGGGGCGGCGGATAGGCGCCGCCGGGCGGCGGTTGATCGGTCATGGGCAACCTTCCACTGCGGGTCGGGCGCGGGTCCGGCCGACCTTGGCCGCATTACAGTACCTGAGGCCCCGGGCCCCGGCGAGCGGCTGCGGGCTAGCGGCGCCCCCGCCGGGACCGGCCATCCGCACGCTGCCGACCGGCGACTACACGCCGTGGCTGACCCGCGCGCTGGCGTTCGTGATCGACATCCTCCCGTACGTCGTGCTGCACGGCATCGGCACCGCGATCCTCGTCGCCACCCAGCAGACGGCCTGCGTCACCGACGTCACGCAGTACGCGGTCAACCAGTACTGCGCCACCCAGAACTCCACGATCGGCCTGCTCGCACAGTGGCTGGCCTCCGCCGTGGGGCTGTTCTATCTGATCTGGAACTACGGCTACCGCCAGGGCACCACCGGCTCGAGCGTCGGGAAATCGGTGCTGAAATTCAAGGTGGTCTCCGAGGTCACCGGCCAGCCCGTCGGCTTCGGGCTGTCGGTCGTGCGCTCGCTGGCACACATCGTCGACGCGATCATCTGCTTCATCGGATTCCTTTTCCCGCTGTGGGATTCCAAGCGGCAGACGCTGGCCGACAAGATCATGACGACCGTCTGCCTGCCGGTCGAGGCCCCCGAAGGGCGACCGAGCTAGCCGCCGACCGCGGACGGTCACCTAGGCTGATCGTCGATGAGCGAGCGCACCGAGGGCCACCACTTCACCGGCCTGGCGACCAGGGCGATCCACGCCGGCTTTCGGCCGGACCCGGGGACCGGGGCGGTCAACGCCCCGATCTACGCCAGCAGCACGTTCGCCCAGGACGGTGTCGGCGCGCTGCGCGGCGGGTTCGAGTACGCGCGCACCGGTAACCCGACACGCGCCGCGCTGGAAGCCGCGCTCGCCGCGGTCGAAGACGGCGCCTACGCGCGCGCGTTCGGCTCCGGGATGGCGGCGTCGGACTGCGCGTTGCGCGCGTTGCTGCGCCCGGGCGACCACGTGGTGATCCCCAACGACGCCTACGGCGGCACCTTCCGGCTCATCGACAAGGTCTTCACGCAGTGGGGTGTCGAGCACACCCCGGTGCCGCTGCACGACCTGGACGCCGTCGGCGCCGCGATCACGCCGCGGACCCGGCTGATCTGGGTGGAGACGCCGACCAACCCGTTGCTGTCCATCGCCGACATCGCGGCGCTGGCCGAGCTCGGTCAGCGAAACTCGGCGAAGGTGTTGGTGGACAACACTTTCGCCTCGCCGGCGCTGCAGCAGCCGCTGCGGCTCGGCGCCGACATCGTGCTGCACTCGACCACCAAGTACATCGGCGGTCACTCCGACGTGGTGGGCGGCGCGCTGATCACCAACGACAAAGCCCTGGACGACGCGTTCGCGTTCCTGCAGAACGGCGCCGGCGCGGTGCCGGGCCCGTTCGACGCCTACCTGACCATGCGCGGCCTCAAGACGCTGGTGCTGCGCATGCAGCGCCACAGCGAGAACGCCCAGGCCGTCGCCGAATTCCTGGCCGGGCACCCGGCGGTCGGTGCGGTGCTCTACCCGGGCCTGCCCGGGCACCCCGGCCACGCCGTCGCCGCCCGCCAGATGACGGGCTTCGGGGGGATGGTCTCGGTCCGCATGCGCGGCGGCCGCCAGGCGGCCCTCGCCCTGTGCGCCAACACCAAGGTGTTCATCCTCGCCGAATCGCTGGGCGGCGTGGAGTCGCTGATCGAGCACCCCGGCGCCATGACGCACGCGTCGACGGCGGGCTCACAGTTGGAGGTGCCCGACGACCTGGTGCGGCTGTCGGTGGGTATCGAAGACCTGGCCGACCTGCTGGCCGACCTGGACCAAGCCCTCGGCTAGGCCAGCCGACCGTCAGTCGTGGTACGGCTCGGCGCTGACCAGCGTGACCTCGACGGTGCTGCCGTTGGGCACTGTGTAGCTGCGGGTCTCGCCCTCTTTCGCGTCGATCAGCGCACCGCCGAGCGGTGAGTTCGGGGAGTACACCTCGAGCTTGCCGTCCTTGACACCCTCCTGGCGGGTCGCGATCAGGAAGGTCTCGGTGTCGGACTTGTCGCCGTTGTAGTAGACCTTGACGACCGAACCCGGCAGCGCGATGCCGGACTGCTTGGGCGCCTCGCCGACCTTGGCGTTGTTGAGCAGGTCCTGCAGCTGCCGGATGCGGGCCTCCTGCTGGCCCTGCTCCTCGCGGGCGGCGTGGTAGCCGCCGTTCTCCCGCAGGTCGCCCTCCTCGCGGCGGTCATTGATCTCCGCGGCGATGACCGGGCGGTTCGCGATCAACTGGTCGAGCTCGGCCTTGAGCCGGTCGTGTGACTCCTGGGTCAGCCAGGTCACCGAAGTATCCGTCATCGCGTCGTGCTCCTCGTGTTGTCGTTCCGCGTGCCCGCGTAAGCCCTATTCGCCCGCCGGGAGCGTTCTCGTGCCGCTCACCGTGCCCGGGCCTCTAATGCAGCAATACACGGTCCCAACCGGAACCGTGCATTCATCCATGTTACCACCGCGGAAACAACCGATGACTCCATTTTCGCTGTTCGTCCACATTCGCCCCGCCCCGGAGGCCGCCCTCAACCGGCTTGCGGGCGCAGGTAGGCGGGCACGTCGGTGCCGCAGCCGTAGATGTCGGCGACCATCGGCGGCTGCGACGAGGTCACCGTCGTCGTCACCTGCACGGTCGGCGTCTGCGCAGGCGGAACCAGCAGCTCGCGGCGGCCCGTCTCGCTGCCGTCGCGGGCCCGCACGCGCACGATGCAGTCCACCGGCCGCGCCGGGTCGGATCGCGTCACGCTGATCGTTACCGACGCGGTGTGGTCGTCGATCACCCGATAGCCGGCCAGCGAACCGGTGACGTCGCTGGTGCCGATCCGTTGATAGCCGAGCACCGCGATGGCGACGCCGGCCACCAGGACCAGCGCGCCTAAGGTGAGCACCACCCACCGCCGGGGTACCCGAGACAGTCGGGCCCGGCCATAGCGGGCCTCCGGCCGCGGCAGGGGAGTTTCGGTCACGCGCGTCAGCCTGGACTCTGGGCTGCCGGACACCGGCCGACAGCATGCCGGTAAGTGAAAACTGGAATTATAGGGTCGCGTACCAACGAGCAAGGGGAGACGTGAGCGAACTGCGGTTGATGGCGGTGCACGCCCACCCCGACGACGAGTCGAGCAAGGGTGCGGCGACCATGGCCCGTTACGCCGACGAGGGTCATCGGGTGCTGGTGGTGACGCTGACCGGCGGCGAGCGTGGCGACATCCTCAACCCGGCAATGGACCTGCCCGAGGTGCACGGGCACATCGCCGAGATCCGCCGCGACGAGATGGCCAAGGCCGCCGAGATCCTCGGCGTGGAGCACACCTGGCTGGGTTTCGTCGACTCCGGCCTGCCCACCGGTGACCCGCCACCCCCGCTGCCCGAGGGTTGCTTCGCGCTGGTGCCGCTCGAGGAGTCCGTCGAGGCGCTGGTGCGCGTCGTGCGTGAGTTCCGGCCGCACGTGATGACGACCTACGACGAGACCGGCGGCTACCCGCATCCCGATCACATCCGCTGCCACCAGGTTTCGGTCGGCGCGTTCGAGGCCGCCGGCGACTACCGGCGGTTCCCGGACGCCGGCGCTCCGTGGAACGTGGCCAAGCTGTACTACGTGCACGGGTTCTTGCGCGCCCGCATGCAGATGCTGCACGACGAGGCGATCAAGCACGGGCAGGAACCGCCGTTCAAGAAGTGGCTGGAGCACTGGGACGCCGCGCACGACCCGTTCGAGTCGCGGGTCACCACCCGCGTCGAGTGCTCCGAATACTTCAGCCAGCGCGACGACGCGCTGCGCGCCCACGCCACCCAGATCGACCCGTACCACGACTTTTTCGCCGCCCCCATCGCCTGGCAGCAACGGCTGTGGCCCACTGAGGAATTCGAGCTGGCGCGCTCGCGGGTGCCGGTCCGGCTGCCCGAAGACGACCTGTTCGCCGGGATCGAGGGCGACGCATGAACGCGGCCCTGATGAGCGCCGTGGTGCGCTGGCAGGCCGACGGTGCCCCGCAGCACACCGGCCCGGACTTCGGCAAGGCCAGCCCCGTCGGCCTGGTGGTCGTCGTGGTGCTGCTGATCGCCACCCTGCTGTTGCTGCGCTCGATGAACCGGCAGCTCAAGAAGGTGCCCGAGTCGTTCGATCCCGTGCACCCCGAACCCGATCAGGCCGCCGACGAGGGCACCGACGCGGTCGAGGAGCCCCGTCACGCCGACGGGCCGGCCCGACCCGCGGGGCCCGGCGATGAGCCGGGCTGAGGGGTCCGAGACGAACACCCTCGGGCGGGCGACCAGCCCGTACCTGCGCCAGCACGCCGACAACCCGGTGCACTGGCAGCAGTGGACGCCGCAGGCGCTGGCCGAGGCCGCCGCGCGCGATGTGCCGATCCTGCTGTCCGTCGGGTACGCCGCCTGCCACTGGTGTCATGTGATGGCGCACGAATCGTTTGCCGACGACGAGGTCGCCGCCGCGATGAACGCCGACTTCGTGTGCGTCAAGGTCGACCGCGAGGAACGCCCGGACATCGACGCGGTCTACATGAACGCCACGGTGGCGCTGACCGGCCACGGCGGCTGGCCGATGACGTGCTTCCTGACTCCCGACGGGCGGCCCTTCTTCTGCGGCACCTACTACCCGAAAGAGGGCTTCCTGCAGCTCCTTGACGCGGTCGCGACCACGTGGCGGGAACGCCGCGGCGAGGTGGAGCAGGCCTCCGACCACATCGCGGCGGAGCTGCGCAACACCGCCGGTGCGCTCGGGGGGCCGGGCGTCGAGCCGGCGCTGTGTGACCACGCGGTGGCCGCGGTGCTGGCCGAGCAGGACGTGCTGCGTGGCGGCTTCGGGGGCGCACCCAAGTTCCCGCCCTCGGCGCTGCTCGAGGCGCTGCTGCGGCACTACGAACGCACCGGCTCGGCCGCGGCGCTGACCGCCGTGCAGCGCACCGGCGCCGCCATGGCCCGCGGCGGCATCTACGACCAACTCGGCGGCGGCTTCGCCCGCTACAGCGTCGACAACGCTTGGGTGGTGCCGCATTTCGAGAAGATGCTGTACGACAACGCGCTGCTGCTGCGCGCCTACGCGCACTGGGCGCGGCGAACCGGCGACCCGTTGGCGCGCCGGGTCGCCGCCCACACCGCCCGCTTCCTGCTCGACGACCTGCGCGCGGACGGCATGTTCACCTCGTCGCTGGACGCCGACGCCGACGGCCGCGAGGGCTCCACCTACGTCTGGACGCCCGCGCAGCTCGCCGAGGTGCTCGGCGAAGAAGACGGGCGTTGGGCGGCAGACGTTTTCGCGGTCACCGACGCGGGCACCTTCGAACACGGCGCCTCGGTGCTGCAGCTTCCCGCCGACCCCGACCCCGCCGAGCGTTTCGAGCGGGTGCGCCGCGCGCTGCTGGCCGCCCGCCGCGCCCGGATCCAACCCGGGCGCGACGACAAGGTCGTCACCTCCTGGAACGGGCTGGCGATCACCGCGCTGGCCGAGGCCAGCGTGGCCCTCGACGATCCCGGGCTCGCCGACGCCGCGGCCGACTGCGCGCGGGCGGTGCTGCGGTTGCACGTCGTCGACGGCCGGTTGCGGCGGGCCAGCCTGGGCGGCGTGGTCGGTGAGAGCGCCGCCATCCTCGAGGATTACGCCGCGCTGGCCACCGGCCTGCTCGGGCTGCACCAGCTCGACGCCGAGCCGGCCTGGCTGACCGCGGCGACCGGCCTGCTGGACACCGCGCTGCGGCATTTCGTCGACCCGCAACGGCCCGGCCGCTGGTTCGACACCGCCGACGACGCCGAGCGACTGGTGCTGCGCCCCGCCGACCCCCTGGACGGGGCGACCCCGTCGGGAGCCTCGCTGATCGCCGAGGCGCTGCTGACCGCGGCGCACCTCGCCGACGGCGATCGCGCGCAGCCCTACCTGCGGGCGGCCACCGAGGCGCTCGACGCGCATTCGCTGCTGCTCGACCGGGCGCCCCGCTCGGCCGGGCACTGGCTGGCCGTCGCCGAGGCGGCGGTCCGCGGGCCGCTGCAGGTGGCGGTCGCCTGCGACCCGGCGCGGTCCGCGCTGCTGCTCGACGCGCGCCGGCGAGCCCGGGATCGTCGAGGGCCACGCTGGCCTCGGCC
>NZ_LZKC01000112.1:0-14828 GCF_001672685.1 Mycobacterium sp. E2462 | reverse complement strand
GGAGGTGAACACGACCCACTGGAAGCGGCCGTCGACCAGGCCCTTGACGGCCCGCTCCATCTGGGCGGGGCTGCGCGGCGGCTCGACGGCGATGGTCGGCACCTCGATCGGCAGGGCGCCGTAAGAGGTGAGGCGCTCGCTCATCTCGCCGGCCTGGTCCTTGGTGCGGGGCACCAGCACGGTCCAGCCGTACAGCGCGCGGCTCTCCCACCAGTTCAGCTTGGCGCGGCTGGCCACCGTCTTGCCGATGGTCACCACGAGCGGCCCGGTCAACGGGCCGGCCGGGTCGGTGCCGCCCAGGACGGCGGAGTCGGTCAGGCCCTGCAGCGTCGTCTCGATGGAACGCTGCTGGCAGGTGGTGCCGTGGGCGGTCACCACGCACGGGGTCGTCTCGGCCAGTTCGTGCTCGATCAGCGTGCGCGCCGAGTCGGCCAGATGCGACGCGGTGGCCTGCAGGATCAGCGGGCCGGGGGCGGCGGCCAGCGCGTCCCAGTCCACCTGCGGGTCGCGGACGTCGGCCACGGTGTGCGACGAGCCGAGCGGCAGGCCCGCGTAGGTGGGCACGGCGTTGGTGGGGGCCAGGCCGGGCACCACCTCGATGTGCAGGTGACTTCGCGCGACCGCGTTGACCTCGGTGATGACGGCGTCGACCGTCAGCGGGTCACCGGCGACCAGCCGCACCACGTCGCAACCTGAACGCGCCTCCGCGGTCAGCGTCTTGGCCACCTCGGCGGGGTCGCCCAGCGCGGGCCGGACGTCCGGGCCGGCGGAGATCACCGCGGGCGGCGTCGGGCCGTGCTCGGCGCCGGGCTGGTCACCGGTGTCCGGTGCGGCCGGGGCGGGGCCGGAGACCGGCGGCAAGTCCTTGCCGATCAACGCCAGCACCGCGTCGGGCACATCGGGGTCGGTGAACACCAAGGCGGCGTTCGCCAGCACCGCGGCGGCCCGCGTCGTCAGCAATCCCGGATCACCCGGACCGGAGCCCACGTACGTGATGCGGCCGGGTGTCGGCTTACGCCCTCGCGTCGTCATTGTCGCTCCCACGTAACTCGCACTTAATTCCCTCGCGTCTGGTCCTGCCGCGCTCCGCGCATCAGCTCCCGCGCCCCGAGCTCGAACAACTCCGCGGCGACCGAAAGCCCAAGCTCCCGTGCCCCTCCGGGAGAGCCGATGCCGGACGCGCGGATCACGTCGGACCCATCCAGCGCCGCCACGCAACCGCGCAGCGACAGCTCTTCGAAGATCCGGCCGTCCTCATCGATGGACTCGACCACTTCGGCGATCGCGCCCACCGGTGCGGAGCAACCGGCCTCCAGTTCGGCCAGCAGGGTTCGCTCCGCGGTGACCGCCGCACGCGTGTCGGCGTCGTCCAACTCCGCCAGCACTGCCGCCAACCCGCTGTCTTCGGCGCGGCATTCGACGGCGAGAGCGCCCTGGGCCGGTGCGGGCAACATCTGCACCGGCTCTAGCGTCTCGGTGACATCGTCGAGGCGGCCCAGCCGGGCCAATCCGGCCCTGGCCACCACGATCGCGTCAAGATCACCACTGCTTACCCTGTTCAACCTGGTATCTAGGTTGCCTCGTAGGGGGCGGATTTCCAAACCGAGACCCAATGCCCTAAGCTGCGCAGCCCGCCGCGGCGACGAGGTGCCCACCAGCGAACCGGGCGGCAACTCTCCCAGCACCAAGCCGTCGCGGGCCACCACCGCGTCCCGGGGGTCGTTGCGCGCGGGAATGGCCGCTATCGCAAACCGCGGGTCGTCGGCGGTCGGCAGGTCCTTATGGGAGTGCACCGCGGCGTCCACCCGGCCCGCCACCATGGCCTCGCGCAGCGCGGTGGTGAAGACCCCCACGCCGAGGGTGTCGATGGGCGCCGACGAGCGGTCGCCGGCGGTGGTGATGGTGACAAGCTCGGCCGGGTGCCCGAGGTCGATCAGGGCGTCCCGCACGGTGCCGGCCTGGGTGGTGGCCAACAGGCTGCCCCGCGTGCCTATCCGGATCACGTTCCGCAATCGGCTACTCGGCCGGTTGCTGCGGGCGGCCCGCGTCGAATTCCGTTGTGACCAACGGTAATTCGGCTGCGGCAACGGCGGCCACGGAATCGATGGCAGTTTGGTCGAGTTCGAACAGTTCACGCAGCGCCTCGGCGTAGCTGTCACCGCCGGGTGCGCTGGCGAGTTGCTTGATGCGGACGGTCGGCGCGTGCAGCAGCTTGTCCACGACGCGGCGCACGGTGCGGGCCACCTCTTCGCGCTGCGCGGTTTCCAGGCCGGGCAGCCGGTTGTCCAGCCGCAGCAGCTCCGCCTCGACCACGTCGGCGGCACGCTGGCGCAGCGCGGTGACGGTCGGGGTCACCTCGGCCATCCGCTGCCCGGCGAGGTAGGCGCCGACCTCGGCGGCAACGATGTGGCGGGCGGCGTCGACGTCGGCGGCGGTGGCATGCGCGGACGGCTCGTGCTGGACGCGGTCGACGTCGACGACCCAGACGCCGGGCAGGCCGGCCACCGCTGGGTCGACGTCGCGGGGCATGCCCAGGTCGCAGATGACCAGGGGCGTCGCGTCGTCGCGGCGGGCCGCGGCCAACGCGTTGTGCACGTCGGCCAGCGACACCACCGGGCTCACCGCGCCGGTGCAGCTGACCACGACGTCGGCCTCGGCCAGGGCGTCCGCGAGGTGGTCCAAGGGCCACGCCTCGGCCTGCACGCCGTTCTCGCGGATCTTGTGCACCAGCCGCTGCCCACGGGACAGCGACCGATTCAGGACGTGGACGCACCGGATGCCCGCCCGGGTCAGGTGCGCGGCCGACAGGGCGCCCATCGAGCCGGCCCCCACCACGACGGCGGTCTTGCCGGACAGCCCGCCCAGCCGGCGTTCGGCCAGGTCCAAGGCGACGGATACCACCGAGGCGCCCGCGGCGTCGATGGCGGTCTCCGAGTGGACCCGCTTGCCCACCGAGAGCGCCCGCTGCGCCAGCTCGTGCAGGACCCGGCCGACGGTCCGGTTGGTCTCGGCGGTGGCGTAGGCGCGGCGCACCTGGCCCAGCACCTGCTGCTCACCGATCACCGCCGAGTCCAGGCCGCTGGCCACCGCGAACAGGTGCTCGACGGCGGCCTCGCTGTAGCGGACGTAGGCGTGTTTGGTCAGGTCGGCCATGGACAACCCGGAGTGTTCCGACAGCACCTGCCCGATGGCCGCCAACCCGCCGTGGAACGCGTCCACCACGGCATAGACCTCGACGCGGTTGCAAGTCGACAGCACCATCGCCTCGGTCACCAGCGGCGACTGCAACACCCGGTCGACGATTTTGCCCTGATCGGACTCGTCGATGCTGAGTTGTTCCAGAACGGATACCGGCGCACTGCGGTGCGAAACCCCGAAGAGCAAGACGCTCACGGCAGCATCACCTGGCCAGCTCCCTTGCTTCCTCCAGTAACTGAACTGCTGTCCACGGTAAACGTTTATCAGCTGGGCTACCAAATAATTGACCGACGTCACTGCCCCGCTCGGGGCCGCCCGGTCAGCGGGCCAGGTCGGCGCGCAATCGCGGCTCGTCGATGTCCCAATAGCTGTGCTCGCGGCCGTCGAGCAAGACCACCGGCAGCCGGTCCCCGAACTCGGCGCGCAGCCCCGCATCGCCCGCCGCGGCCGCGGCGTCGACATCCGTCGTCGACAGCTCGAAGCCCAGCTCACCCGCCAGTGCGAGGAGCCTGGCGTGCACCCGCTCGCACAGCGTGCAGCCGTCGCGGGTGAGCAACTGCACCTGCGGCCGCCCGCCGGGTTGGGTCATGGGGACCAGTGTGGCATCGGCCGGGCGCGGATGGCGTTTCCCGGTGGCGCCAGGGTGGATTGTGGGACCGCGCAAAATTGATTAGCTTCCCGCTATGAGCGCTGATGGGACGGTGCGCGTCGATCCGACCGTGTTGCAGGGGCACGCCGTCTCCGTCGGCGGCGCGGCCGAGCAGTTGATGCAGCAGCTGGCCCAGCTCGACGACCAAGTGGGACAGGTTCTGGGCGGGTGGCAGGGCACGGCCGGGTCGGCCTACGCGTCGGCGTGGCGACAGTGGCACCAGGGAGCGCGCGAAGTGCAGGCCGGCCTAGCATTGCTGGCGCACCTGGTCGGGCAGGCCAGTGAGGCGTACGAGAACAACGAGGCCCGGTCGGCGCAGGCGGAGCGGGCGGTGCGCGGTGGCTGAGCCGTTCCGAGTGGATCCGCAGGCATTGGCCGACGCCGTGCGACGGATGGCGGCGTTTCAGCGCTACGCCGAGGAGGCGATCGCCGAAATCGATTCGCGCGTAACACGCTTGCACGAGACCTGGACGGGTGAGGCGGCGGCCGCGCACGCCGAGGCGCACCAGCACTGGGCGCGCGGCGAGGCCATGATGCGCGAGGCGCTGACGCAGCTGCAGAAGGTGGCGACGACAGCGCACGACAACTACACCGGGGCGATGTCGACGAACCTGCGCATGTGGTCGTGATGCGATGGCGCCGCTGGCGTGTGATCCCGCAGCCCTAGACCGCACGGGTGCCACGGTGGTGGCCGCCGGGGTCACGATGGGTTCGGCGATCACCGACCTGGTCGCCGCGCTGTCGGGAAGCAAGGGCATGGCCGGTGACGACCCCGTGGGCGCGTCGGTGGGCCGGGCCTATGACGGCGCGGCCGGCAAGGTCATCCAGGCGATGGCCGACGCCCGCAATGGGCTGTGCAGCATCGGCGATGGCGTGCGTGTCTCGGCGCACAACTACGCCGTGGCCAACGCATCGTCGGATGTGACGGGCCGCGCGGCCGGGTTGCCGCAGCCGGAGGTGACGGGCCCGCTGATTGCCGGGGCGGTGCCGTCGGCGGTCGGTGCCGGTACGGGCGCGCCGGCCGGTTGGGGATGGGTGGAGCCCTATATCGGCATGATCTGGCCGACCGGCGATTCGGCGAAATTGCGGACGGCGGCGGGCGCTTGGACGAAGGCGTGGGTCAGCTTCGTGGCCACCGAGGTGACGTCGGGTGGCCCCGCGATGGCCGTCATCGCGGGCCAGCGGATACCCGAGGGCGACGCCATCGTCACAGCGCTTACGGAAGCCACCAAGACCACCACCAACGTCGGGCGGCAATGTCAGACCATCGCAACCCAGCTGAATAGCTACGCCGACCACGTCGACCAGGTGCACACCGCGATTGTGGATCTGCTATCGCGCATCTGCGACCCCATGACCGGCATCAAAGAGGTCTGGGATCTGCTGACCGACGAAGACGAAGACGAAATCAAGCGCATTGCCGACGACATCCAAACGGTGGTCGACAACTTCGCGCACGAGGCCGAGGCGTTGGCCGGTGAGATCCGCAACGCCATGGCCGCGGCGGCCGCAGCGGCAAAGGACATGGCCCACTGGGCGGACAAGGAGTGGGACCACTTCCTACACGCGACGCCGGTCGGCAAGGCGGTCAACCAGGTAGGTCAAGCCTTCGAAGGCCTGGGCCAGGAAGGCTGGGAGTTCGTCAAGGGTCTCTGGAGCATGAGCCCGAACCGGCTGTTAACCGACCCAGATGGTTACGGCAAAGACATGAGCGGCATGGCTCAGGGACTCGGGTCGCTCGTCGGATTGGGCCCCGACGGCGGGCCCGGTGTCACCGAGTCGTGGAAGGAGCTGGGCAAAGACCTTTCCCACTGGGACGAGTGGAGCAAAAATCCTGCCAAAGCGCTCGGAAAGTCGACCTTTGATGTGTTGACACTCGCGTTGCCCGGCGGACCGCTATCGAAGCTGGGCAAGACAGGACATGCCGCTGCCGATGCGGTGAAAGGCCTGAAGAAGCCGCCCGAGCTCAAACCCCCGACGGTCAAGCCTCCGGCCGATCCCGCCCCGAGTCCGCCGAAGCCACCGGAATCCCCGGGCGCCCCCAAACCACCGGAACCCGGCCAGCCGGCGCCAGCGCCCCAGGGCAAACCGGCACCCTCCGGCAAACCGGCGCCGGGCCCCGCCGACGGTCCGCTGCCGCACAGCCCCACCGAGTCCCAACCGCCACCCGCGGCGAAGCCTCCAGCGGGTGAAGCACCCAAAGCCCCCGCGGCTCCGTCGCAGCCCCATGGCCAGCCCCAAGCACCGCCAGTACACTCCCCCGGCGAGCACTTCACACCGCCTCATCCGCAGTCTGGAGAACCCAGCGCTCCACCGACACCCAAGCCACCCGGCGTTCATCCGCCCGAGGCGACGCCGCCCCCAGCGCGTGCACCGCACTTGCCGCCGCCGATTACGCCAACTTCCGTCCCACACGGCCTCCCAGTTGAAGCGTCGTTGCCTCCTAGCGAACTACCGCTCGGCAGTGAAGCGAGCCCGCGGCCACCTGAGTTGCCCCGGCTCCCCGATGGCCCGCCTGTACCGGTCGACGGCGGCGGACCACCGCCAGATCCAGTGCCTGCGGAAACTCATCCTGCAGAGTCAACGCCGGCCCATAACGGTCCTGTAACTGGTCACGGCAACCAACCGCCCACAGGAGCGCCGCTTGGAGCCATTGAAGTTGCCGACCAGGCAACGGACGAAGTCGTCATCAGCGGTCACGGTGGTTACTCGCCAATCCACGGCCCGACTGTTGTGCCGCACGGAACCACAGTTATCGCCTATGCCGAGCACGGGTCCTCAATTACCGATGCTCTCGGCAATCTGATCGAAACTCGCGGTGACACCTCTCGAGTCTTTTCGCAGGTTTTCTACGCGGGCGAATCTCTACCCGACTACACAATCTTTCCGCCTGATGGCCTCAATATTTTGGGAGATCCGCGGACAGTACTAATCCCGACTCGACTTAGCGAACTGCTAGAAGACAATATGGGCAGAGTCCATCTCGCAGTATGTACTTACGACGGTACCTGTCCTACCGGAAAGCTGTATGATGTGGAAGGAATTTGGGACGAATCGACGGGCGAATTAAGCCCTTACGAAAGGCATGGCGAAGGTGCCGGCTAGCGATGACGTAGAAGAACTTATAAGTGTTGCCGCACGGTCGGAAGGCGAAGCCGACCTTACAGATCTAGTGCATACATTGAGGTCACACGAAGTTTTTATGCCCTTCAAACGGGCCCTCCGGCAAGGCAAAGAAGTTAAAACCGTTCCTTTACTTCTACTGCCCGACGGCACGCATGCGATGATGGTGTACACCTCTCGAACCCATTCCGATCTGCCAGACAGCTTCGCGGGGGCCACCTTTGAATCCGCACTGCAGGCCGCTCTTAAGATGCCAGCACTCGACTGGGTGATAATTACCAATGAAAGTTCTGAGTGGGTATCAATCCACAAGACGCGAATCCCCGCATATCTTGACGAAGTGCGCAACGACCCTACCGACGCATCACCTTCCCGAGTTGAGCACAATTCCGACGTGGAAGAGCTAATTAGTCGCGCTGTCGGTTCGACATCCATAAGTTCGGTGGCTGCAGTAACGGCCGCGCTTGAAAATCGCGAAGTGTTCCTAGATATGAGTACAGTTTCAAGGGAAGACGGCCGGCAGAGCATGAATACATTTATCATTGAACCCCTCGGACTGACAATACGTGCGTACACCAACCGAATTCGACCAGGTATCAGATATGGGGGGCTTCGATGGCCTGCGCTAAGAGAGATGGTTCGCGAGCTGCCCGACATCAAGGGCGTCCAGGTGATGAACAATTCGGATGACTGGATAATCATCGATCGAAAATCTCTAGGACTCAACGAAAGCAATTAAGCATGGAGCTCATCGGGGCATACCCCCCAGTATGCCGTCAAGAATCTGCAGACGCGAATGAACGAGGCAGCAAGACATTGTCACAGGGTCTTTCGTCTCAGTCACGGCCTTCGAGGAACTAGAATATCTCGGCGACTGAGCATCGCCCGCCCGTCGAGCGTGACATCCTCGCACCTCACCGCCTCCATCCCTGACGCCAGCGTCACACTCGGCGGCGACGGCGCCGCCCGATAGTGTTGATCCCGGCCGCTCACTGGTCACCGGGAAAGGACAGCGATTTGGGAGGTGTGGCGATGACTTCCTCTGAAGCGGATGACCCGGTGAACACCGGTACCGCCGGTCGCGTCGACCCCGAATCGCTGGCCGCCGACGCCAGCGCGGCCCGCGCCATCGAGGGCATGCGCGAGACGGCGGCCGACCCGGACCGCCCGCAGCCCCCGATCGACCTGACTGCCGCCGCGTTCTTCGACGTCGACAACACCCTGGTGCAGGGCTCCTCGGCGGTACACTTCGGCCGCGGGCTCGCCGCGCGTAATTACTTCACCTACCGCGACGTGCTCGGGTTCATCTACGCGCAGGCCAAGTTTCAGGTGCTCGGCAAGGAGAACAGCAACGACGTCGCGGCCGGCCGACGCAAGGCCCTCACGTTCATCGAGGGCCGGTCGGTCGACGAGCTGGTGGCCCTCGGCGAGGAGATCTACGAAGAGATCATCGCCGACAAGATCTGGCCCGGCACCCGCGAGCTCACCCAGATGCACCTCGACGCCGGCCAGCAGGTGTGGCTGATCACCGCCACCCCGTACGAGCTCGCCGCCACCATCGCCCGTCGGCTCGGCCTGACGGGGGCGCTGGGCACGGTGGCCGAGTCGGTCGACGGCGTGTTCACCGGCCGGCTCGTCGGCGACATCCTGCACGGCGCCGGCAAGGCGCACGCCGTGCGCTCGCTGGCCATCCGCGAGGGGCTGAACCTCAAACGCTGCACCGCCTACTCCGACAGCTTCAACGACGTCCCGATGCTGTCGCTGGTGGGCACCGCGGTCGCGATCAACCCCGACGCGCGGCTGCGTACGCTGGCCCGGGAGCGCGGCTGGGAGATTCGCGACTTCCGCACCGCGCGCAAGGCCGCGCGCATCGGCGTGCCCTCGGCTCTGGCGCTGGGAGCGGCCGGCGGCGCGTTGGCCGCTGTGGCGTCCCGGCGCCAATCGCGCTGATAGGCTGCGCCGCTGAGCGACTATTCGAGCGGAGAGTGACGACGGCATGGCAAGGTTCCAAGAGGCCGACAGCATCATCGGCAGCCATTACCGGGCGCCGGACTACTTCGAGGTGGGCCGCGAGAAGATCCGCGAGTTCGCGCTGGCCGTGAAGAACGATCACCCGACGCACTACAGCGAAGAGGACGCCGCCGCCGCCGGCTACCCGTCCGTGGTGGCGCCGCTGACGTTCCTAGCGGTCGCGGGGCGCCGGGTGCAGCTGGAGATCTTCACCAAATTCAGCATCCCCATCAACATCGCCCGGGTCATCCACCGCGACCAGAAATTCCTCTTCCATCGGCCCATCTTGGCCCACGACAAGCTGTACTTTGACACCTACTTAGACTCGGTGATTGAGTCGCACGGAACCGTGCTCGCTGAGATCCGCAGCGAGGTGACGAATGCCGACGGCGAACCGGTGGTCACCAGCATCGTCACGATGTTGGGGGAGTCCGCACATCACGAGGCCGGCACTGAGGAAACAGTTGCCGCAATTGCATCCATATCAGCCGGAAAGTAGGGTCAATTCAATGACGTCACAGGGGGATCTGGGAAACACCCAGCTCAAGCCGCCAGTCGAGGCAGTCCGCTCCCACTACGACAAGTCCAACGAGTTCTTCAAGCTGTGGCTTGATCCGTCGATGACCTACAGCTGCGCCTACTTCGACGAAAACCCCGATCCGAACAATCTGACCAAGACGCTCGAAGAGGCCCAGTACGCCAAGCGCAAGCTCGCCTTGGACAAGCTGAACCTGGAGCCGGGCATGACGCTGCTCGACATCGGCAGCGGCTGGGGTTCGACCATGCGTCATGCGGTGGCCGAGTACGACGTCGACGTCATCGGCTTGACGTTGAGCGAGAACCAGCACGCCCACTGCGTCGCCGAATTCGAGAAGATGGACAGCCCCCGCCGCAAAGAGGTGCGCATCCAGGGCTGGGAGGAGTTCGACGAGCCGGTCGACCGGATCGTGTCGCTGGGTGCGTTCGAGCACTTCGCCGACGGCGCCGGTGACGCCGGATACGAGCGCTACGCCACCTTCTTCAAGAAGTACTACGACCTGCTGCCCGACGACGGCCGCATGTTGCTGCACTCGATCGTGGTCCCGAGCCGCGAAGAGGGCAACAAGATGGGCCTCAAGGTCAACATGACCCTGCTGCGGTTCATCAGCTTCATCCTCAAGGAGATCTACCCGGGCGGGAAGCTGCCCCAGGTCGACCTGGTCGACAAGTACTCCACCGAGGCGGGCTTCAAGATCGAGCGGCACCACTTCATCGGCAAGAACTACGTGCCGACGCTGACCGCGTGGGGCGACGCCCTCGAAGCGCACAAGGACGAGGCGATCGCCCTGAAGGGCCAGGAAACCTACGACATCTACCTGAAGTACCTACGCGGCTGCTCCGACCTGTTCCGCGACGGCTACACCAACGTCTGCCAGTTCACGCTGGTCAAGTAACTCCACACCGCAAAACGCCCCGGAAGCCATTGGCGCCGGGGCGTTTTCGCGCTCGCGTCCGTTGGCCTGATAGCGAAGACTCGCGGGCCGCGAAGCGAAGACTTTCAGCCGAAGAAGATGTTGCGCCGCCCGGCGAGCAGCCGATACAGCGTTTGCTGGATGGTCTCGCGGACCTGATCGGTCAGCTCGAAGGTGACCATCGGGTCGTCGGCGTCCGAAGCGGAGTAGTCGTCGGTGTGAATCGGCTCGCCGAACGCGATGCGCCACTTCGACGGCAGCGGCACCAGGCCCAGCGGTCCGGCCAGGGGGAATAGCGGCGTGACCGGGAAATACGGCAGCCCGAACAGCCGGGCGAGCAGCTTCACGTCGGTCAGCATCGGGTAGATCTCTTCCGAGCCGACGATCGAGCACGGCACGATGGGCGCCTTGGTGCGCAGCGCCGCCGTCACGAAGCCGCCCCGACCGAACCGCTGCAGCCGGTACCGGTCCTCAAATCGCTTGCCCAGCCCCTTGTAGCCCTCCGGGAAGACCGCGGTGAGCTCGCCGGCGGCGAGCAGCCGGTGCGCGTCGGTGGTGCACGCCATGGTGTGGCCCGCCTTGCGCGCCGCCTCCCCCACCACCGGCAGGTCGAACACCATGTCGGCGGCGAGCAATCGCATGTCGCGCTGCGCGGGGTGTTCGTCGTGCACGGCCACCGACAGCATCAACCCGTCGAACGGCAGCACACCGGCGTGGTTGGCGACCACCAGCGCCGCGCCCTCGGCCGGCAGATTCTCGATGCCGGTGACCTCGACCCGGAACCATGACCGGAAGAAGAGCCTGAGCAGCGGCCGCACGATCGCGCTGTTGAAGTGCGGGTCGAAGCCGAATTCGTCGACGGTGTAGTCCCCGGTGAGGCGCTGCCGGAAGAAGCCGGCCACCGCGGCGACGCGTTGCGCCAGTTCGTTGAGCGGCGCGTCCGCGGACGAGCCGCTGGCGCGGCGGTGTTCGTCGATCTCGCGGACCACCGCGGCGATCTGCTCGGCCGACGCGCGGCTGTTCGGATCGGAGAGCAACGAGGGGTGCTGGCGGGACGACTCCGCGCGCTGATCGGCCTTGCGACGCGCCGCTACCCGACCTCGATTGCTATGCAGCGGAATGACATTCGCTCTTGTTTCACCCGCCACGATACCTACCTGACCCCACCCCACGGAATTGGATTTCGGCTACCCCAGCGCTGGGCCAAGGATATGGCGCGACTCTCCAAGGAGCGTACCCGATGCGGGTCGATTATGGGAGTCAGGCTTCTGCCGCGCACATAGTCGTCGAAGGCTTCTGCCGTCGTCCATTTCGGCTGGTAGCCAAGCTCGGAACGCATTCGGCTGGTGTCCATGACGCGGCCGTAACTTAGATAATCGAATTGATCGCGACTGATTTCGTTGTAACGGTTAGCCCGTCTCAACGAATCCAGCGCCCACACGCCGAAACCCGGTACTGGCAACGGGATTCGGCCCGCTCGTCGAATTGCCTGGGACAACATGATGATTCCGTCGGCGCCGATGTTGAAAGTGCCGGCCTTGCCGGCCATCGCTGCCCGCTCGAGCGCGCCCAACGCGTCCTGTTCGTGCAGCAGCTGCAGGCGCCCGTCGCGGCCGAACATCGTCGGCACCAAGGGCCCGGCGAGATAACGCGACAGCGTGGTGTCCATCGCCGGCCCGATCATGTTGGCCAGCCGCAGGATCGTCACCGCGATATCGGGGCGGCGGCGCCCCAACCCGCGCGCGTAGGCCTCGATGTCGAGACTGTCCTTGGCGAAGCCGTTGCGAAACGGCCGGCGGCTGGTGCTGTCCTCGGTGAACATCACCGGATCGTGGGCGCTGGAGCCGTAGACCTCCGACGTCGACTTGAGCACGACGCGGCGCACCGAGGGCGCCTTCTGGCAGGCGGCGAACAGCTGCATCGCGCCCATCACGTTGATTTCCTTCAACGCCGCGGTGCCGCCGGAACGCGGCGCGTAGGACGCGGCGGCGGCGTGCACCACCGTGTCGACGTCGCCGTTTCGAATCACCTTGGCGATGAAGGGGTTCCGGATGTCGGCGCGCACGAACTCCGCGCGACCCATCCGGCGCAGCATGTCCTTGCTGGGGGCGATCGCGTCGACCGCGATCACCGACTTGATCGACGGGTTCTGCGCGAGCCGAGCCGTCAGATACCCGCCGAGAAAGCGACAGGCACCGGTGACCAGCACGACTTTCGGGTAGTGCGCCGCGGCAGCGGTGGTGTCGCCCGCTCCGGCGTCATCCCCACTCGTCGGATCCACCCAAACAGCCTAACGAGACAAACGGCGCGTGGGCCGCGGGCAGCGCTTACTTGCCGAGTTTTCTGCGCTGCACCCGGGTGCGACGCAGCAGCTTACGGTGCTTTTTCTTCGACATGCGCTTGCGCCGCTTCTTGATTACTGAACCCATGAACTCCGCTATCTGACCGTGGCCTACATCATCGATTGGACATCGATTGGACCCGGATACTCTACCCGGCCGCACGCATGGAACACCAAACGGGCGCCGCCCGTCGGCCGGATGACAGAAAGCTCGGCTCCGCCCGCGGGCGGACGCTGCGCTCAGCCCGCGTCGAAGTAGGACGTCTCCAGCATGTCGTGCACGGCCTTGGAGTGGACGCGGAAGGACCGTCCCACCCTGACCGCGGGCAGTTCACCGTTGTGCACCAGCCGGTACACCGTCATCTTGGAGACCCGCATCAACGCCGCCACCTCGGCGACGGTGAGGAATTGCGTCCTGCCCTGCTGGCCATCGCCGGAACCGCCGTCCCGCGTCTTGCCTGCGGAATCTCGCGCTGATGGCCCGTTCGTAGACGTCATCGCTACCCAATCGTGTCAGGCACGCGCATGCCAGCGGCTTCCCCTCCGCTGGCACCACACGTGCTTACAAAGAGGAGAATAGCGGTACTGATGGGGTTATTGGTACTGGTGGGGGACAATCAATTTCGACATCTTAAATTATTCCGATGTAATTCTTAGCTGCTCAGAGCGCGTTTTGGCGGCCCGGACGGCGGCGTCGACGGTCGCCCGCAGGCCGCCCCGTTCGAGTTCGCGCAGCGCAGCGGCGGTGGTGCCGCCCGGTGAGGTCACCGAGGCCCGCAGCTGGGTGGGCGTGGTGTCCACCCGCGGGGCGGCGCCCTGGTTGTCACCCGTGCGCTCGGCGTCCAGGCGTTCGAGCAGCATGGCCGCCGCCCCGGCCATGGTCTGGGTGGTCAAATCGGTCGCGACGTCGCGGCCGAGGCCCGCGGCGACGGCCGCGTCGATCAGGGCCTCGACCATCAGGAAGAAGTAGGCGGGTCCGGAGCCGGACAGCGCCGTGACGGTGTCCATCTGCGCCTCCGGCACGGTCAGCACGCCGCCGACGGCGTCGAACAACGCGGTGACGCCCTCGAGTTGCGGGCCGGTGACGAACCGGCCCTTGGCCAGGGCGGTCACCCCGGCACCCACGAGCGCCGCCGTGTTCGGCATGGCCCGCACCACCGGGGTCCCGGCGGGCAGTTTGGCCTCGAAGTAGGTGATCGTGATCCCGGCCGCGACGGTGACGAAGACCTGCTCGGCAGTGTCGTTCTCGGCTGCGCCGACCGCCCGGGCGATCTCGGTCATCACCGAGTCGACGTCGGCGGGCTTCACCGCGACCACGACGAAGGACGCGTTGTCCACCGCCTCGGCGACCGACGTGACGCGCACCGAGTAGGTCTCGGCCAGGTAGTCGGCGCGCTCGGGCACCCGCTCCACCACCGCCAGGTCCTTGACGTGGCGGCCCGCGCGCAGCAGGCCCGACAGCAGCGCCTCCCCGATGCTGCCGCCACCGATGATCGCGATTTTCGCCATGCCGGACAGCATCGCAGACACCGGCGTTCAGCCGGCGGCAGGGACCAACGCCAGTTGCCGCGCCTGCACCACCAGGCGCCCCAGGCTGTCGACGACGATGTGGTCCTCGTCGAACCAGTCGTGCCCGATCTCGGTGCACGTCGCGATGATCCGCAGCCAGCCGTCGGCGGGCAGACCCCGCAGAAAGGCCGTCAGTTGGATCGTGGGCGCCCAACCGGTGCGTTCGACGGCAAAGGTCACCGGCGCGGACAGATCACCGCACATCAGCGCGAACAGCGCATCCGGGGCCACGCCGCGGGGTCGCGCCCACATCTGGATCACCGGGGGCTTGCCGTCGACGCTGGGCCCCAGGGTGGACAGCAGCGGCCGCACGTCGCAGCCCTCGCCGAGGTGCACCAACCCGGCCAGGGGGTGACCGGGGCCGATCGGGGCGATGTCGTCGGGCGGTTCGGGCGCCATCAGGTCCACGACCGGGTTGGCCGACAACAGCGGCTTGGCGGGTCCGTCCGCGGGAAAGTGCTCCGGCTCGCCGAGGTTGACCACGGCG
>NZ_LZKC01000111.1:0-20170 GCF_001672685.1 Mycobacterium sp. E2462 | reverse complement strand
GATCGATGTCGACGTAGAGCAGCACCGCCGCACCGACGAAGCACAGCGCCGACAGCGTGAACCAAAGGGGGACCACCAAAACAGCGTATCTGCTATTGCGCCGGAATAAAGAAGTCCAGCGGGTCACAACCCCGTCACAGCAGGTAACGCCTGTCTTCGGTGGTCCCCCTCGGCGTCAGCCCAGGATCAGCGAGTCGCCGTCCGGGCTGACGTTGACCGGCACGGTGTCACCGTCGTGCACGTCGCCGGACAGCAGCATCTTGGCGAGCTGGTCGCCGATGGCCTGCTGTACCAGCCGCCGCAACGGCCGGGCCCCGTAGATCGGGTCGAAGCCGCGCTGCGCCAGCCACTGCTTGGCGGGCAGCGACACCTCCAGCGTGAGGCGGCGCTGGGCCAGCCGCTTTTGCAGCTGAGCCAGCTGGATGTCGACGATCGACACCAGCTCGCCGGGCTCCAGCCCGTGGAAGATGATGACGTCGTCGAGCCGGTTGATGAACTCGGGCTTGAACGCCGAGCGCACCGCGGCCATCACCTGCTCCTCGCTGCCACCCGAGCCCAGGTTGGACGTCAGGATCAGGATGGTGTTGCGGAAGTCGACCGTGCGGCCCTGGCCGTCGGTCAGCCGGCCCTCGTCGAGCACCTGCAGCAGCACGTCGAACACGTCCGGGTGCGCCTTTTCGATCTCGTCGAACAGGATCACCGTGTACGGGCGCCGGCGCACCGCCTCGGTGAGCTGACCGCCCTGGTCGTAACCGATGTAGCCGGGCGGGGCGCCGACGAGCCGGGCGACCGAGTGCTTCTCGCCGTACTCGCTCATGTCGATGCGGACCATGGCGCGTTCGTCGTCGAAGAGGAACTCCGCCAGCGCCTTGGCCAGCTCGGTCTTCCCGACGCCGGTCGGCCCGAGGAACATGAACGACCCCGTGGGCCGGTTGGGATCGGCGACCCCGGCGCGGGAACGCCGGACGGCGTCGGACACGGCCGTCACCGCCTTGCGCTGGCCGATGACCCGTTTGCCGAGTTCCTCCTCCATGCGCAGCAGCTTGGCCGTCTCGCCCTCGAGCATCCGCCCGGCGGGGATGCCGGTCCACGCGGACACCACCTCGGCGATGTCGTCGGGTCCGACCTCCTCCTTGAGCATCACGTTCTCGCGGGCCTCGGCCTGCGGCAGCGCGGCGTCGAGCTTCTTCTCGACCTCCGGGATGCGCCCGTAGCGCAGCTCGGCGGCCTTGGCCAGGTCACCGTCGCGCTCGGCGCGCTCGGACTCCCCGCGCAACGCCTCCAGCTGCTCCTTGAGCTCGCGGACGACGTCGATCGCGTTCTTCTCGTTCTGCCAACGGGCGGTCAGCTCGGAGAGCTGTTCCTTCTTGTCGGCCAGCTCCGAGCGCAGCTTCTCCAGCCGCTCCCGCGACGCCTCGTCCTCTTCCTTCGCGAGCGCCATCTCCTCGATCTCGAGGCGGCGCACCAGGCGCTCGACCTCGTCGATCTCGACGGGCCGCGAGTCGATCTCCATCTTGAGCCGGCTGGCCGCCTCGTCGACCAGGTCGATGGCCTTGTCGGGCAGGAACCGCGCGGTGATGTAACGGTCGGACAGCGTGGCCGCCGCGACCAGGGCCGAGTCGGTGATGCGCACGCCGTGGTGCACCTCGTAGCGGTCCTTCAGGCCGCGCAGGATGCCGACGGTGTCCTCTACCGACGGCTCGCCGACCAGCACCTGCTGGAAGCGGCGTTCCAGCGCGGCGTCCTTCTCGATGTACTTGCGGTACTCGTCGAGCGTGGTGGCGCCGACGAGGCGCAGCTCGCCGCGGGCCAGCATCGGCTTGATCATGTTGCCGGCGTCCATGGCGCCCTCGCCGGTCGCGCCGGCGCCGACGATCGTGTGCAGCTCGTCGATGAAGGTGATGATCTGTCCGGCGGAGTTCTTGATGTCGTCGAGCACGGCCTTGAGCCGCTCCTCGAACTCGCCGCGGTACTTCGCGCCGGCCACCATGGAACCGAGGTCCAGGCTGATAACGGTCTTGTCGCGCAGGCTCTCCGGTACGTCGCCGGCGACGATGCGCTGGGCCAGGCCCTCGACGATCGCCGTCTTGCCGACGCCGGGTTCGCCGATGAGCACCGGGTTGTTCTTGGTGCGCCGGCTCAGCACCTGCACGACGCGGCGAATCTCGTTGTCACGGCCGATGACCGGGTCGAGCTTGCCGTCGCGGGCGCGGGCGGTCAGGTCGGTGGAGTACTTCTCCAGCGCCTGGTAGGTCGCCTCGGGCTCGGGGCTGGTGACGCGGCCGCTGCCGCGCACCTTGACGAACCCCTCGCGCAGTGCCTGCGGCGACGCGCCGTGGCCGGTCAACAGCTTGGCAACGTCGGAGTCGCCGGTGGCCAGGCCGACCAGCAGGTGCTCGGTCGAGACGTACTCGTCGTCCATCTCGGTGGCGAGCTGCTGCGCGGTGGTGATGGCGCTCAACGACTCGCGCGACAGCTGCGGCTGCGAGCTGGCGCCGCTGGCCTGCGGCAGCCGGTCCACCAGGCGTTGCGCCTCGGCGCGGATGGTGGCGGGTTCGACGCCGACCGCCTCCAGCAGCGGCCCGGCGATGCCGTCGGCCTGCGTCAGCAGTGCCAGCAGCAGGTGAGCCGGCCGGATCTCCGGGTTGCCGGCGGACGACGCCGCCTGCAGCGCCGCGGTCAGCGCCGCCTGGGTCTTGGTGGTCGGGTTGAAAGAATCCACGACGCCTCCGTTCGTGTTGTAGGCAAAAATGCTTCTCGCGTTGTTCAACGCCGTCAAGGTTGAGTCTGTTCCGCTCAACTCTAGCGAGTTTTGAGCGCCACCGGCTAGGGGGTACCCCCGTCCCGATGACGCAGACGATCGACCACCCCGACCACACGGACACCAGGCTGTCCCCGGTGCCGCGCCGCGTTCCCGTCGCGTTCTGGCTCGCCGAGCTGCTGCCGTTGCGGTGGCGGTACGGGTGGACGCTGCTGCTGGTCGGGGCGGCCCCCATCGCGCTGTGGGTGCAGCTGCCGCGGGCCTTCGCCGCGGCCGCGGTGCTCACTGTGGTGGGCATCTACGCCGTCCAGCTGCGCGGCGCGCGCGAGCGCCTGGCGTTGCTGCGCTGGGGCCGGGTGGCCACCGTGACCGGCGTCGAAACCGCCTCGGGCGCAACGCGGTACCGCTACAACGTCTACCTTCCCGTCGCGCACGGCTGGACGGTCACCCGCCGGCGGTGGAGCGGCCCGAACATCGAGACGACGGTGAACTACCAGCTCGACGGGCGCCCGGGCACGCTGGTGGTCAGCGGCCGCGAGTACGTCGACGGGGTGATCCTCGCCGACGACCGCGACCCGGCGCGGGCGTGCTGCGTGGCGTCCTTCGCGTACGACCTGCGGCGCGACGCCGCGGGCGACTGGGTCGGCAGGCTACGGCCCCGCCTGCGCGCCGGCATGGCCTGCTGGCTGGCCATCGTGCTGGCCTGGCTGGCGCTGGCCGGGGTGGCGGCGACGGGCGCACGCACCGAGTTCGGCGGCAGCAGCCCCGCGGCGGCGGTCCCGCAGGCCGGCACGCTGCAGGTCAGCGGGACGGGAACCGTCAAGACGATCCCGTGCCACGGCGGCTATCTGTCGGTGAGCGGCCGACTCAACACCATCACCGTCACCGGCCACTGCACCAGCGTCAGCGTCTCCGGTGACGGCAACCGCGTCGCGGTGGATAGCGCCGACGCGGTGAGCGCCGCCGGGACCGACAACGCCGTCACCTATCACTGGGGCGCGCCGAAGATCGTCGATGCCGGCACCACGAACACCGTCCGGCAAGGCTGATACGGCGGTTTCGCCCCGGCTGATGTGCGGGCGACCCGCCTACAATCGGGGCCCGTGAGCCTTGAGGACCGGGATGCGTTGCGGGTGCTGCGCGATGCCTTCGGCCCGGACGACTCCGGGTCGGCGAGCGAGTCCGGCGAGCTGGTCCACCGGTTCTACACCCAGTGGTTCGCCCTGGACACCGCGGTGCGGGACCTGTTTCCCCCCGAAATGAGCGGGCAACGGCTGGCGTTCGGCAAGGCGCTGCACTGGGTGTACGGCGAGCTCGTGGCCCAACGCGCGGCCGAGCCGGTGGCCTTCCTCGCCCAGCTGGGCCGCGACCACCGCAAGTACGGGGTGCAGCCGGCGCATTACGAGACGCTGGGACGCGCGCTGCTGGCCGCCCTGCGCGAGCACGTCGGCGACGCCTGGACCGGTCCCGTCGACGACGCCGCGCGGCAATCGCTGAACCTCATCACCGGGGTGATGAGCGGCGCCGCCGCCGCCGACGAGGGGCCGGCCTGGTGGGACGGCACGGTGATCCAGCACATGCGGGTCTCGCGTGACCTGGCGGTGGTGCGGCTGCAGCTCGACCACCCGATGGACTACTACCCCGGCCAGTACGTCAATGTCCACGTGCCGCAGTGCCCCCGGCGCTGGCGCTATTTGAGCCCCGCCATCCCGGCCGACCCGGGCGGCGGCATCGAGTTCCACGTCCGCCTGGTGCCCGGCGGGCTGGTCAGCACCGCCATCGTCAACGAAACCCGGCCCGGCGACCGGTGGCGGATGTCCAGCCCGCACGGCGGTCTGCGGGTGGACCGCGACGGCGGGGACGTCCTGATGGTCGCCGGCAGCACGGGCCTGGCGCCGCTGCGGGCCCTGATCATGGATCTGAGCCGGTTCGCGGTGAATCCCCGGGTGCACCTGTTCTTCGGCGCCCGGTACGGCTGCGAACTTTACGACCTGCCCACCCTGTGGCAGGTCGCCTCGCACAACCCGTGGCTGTCGGTGTCACCGGTGTCGGAGTACGGCCGCGACCCGTCCTGGGCGGCCGACTACCCGGACGTCACACCCCCGCGGGGCCTGCACGTGCGCCAGACGGGCCGGCTGCCCGCGGTGGTGACCAAGTACGGCGGCTGGGGCGACCGGCAGATCCTGATCTGCGGCGGCCCCTCGATGGTCCGCGCCACCAAGGCCGCGTTGATCGCCAAAGGCGCACCCCCCGAACGCATTCAGCACGATCCGCTATGGAGGTAGCCATGCACGTCGTCACACTGCGCGATGCCGCATCCTCGGTGACCGCGCAGTTCGTCCCCGAAGCCGGCATGATCGGCACCTCGCTGAGCGACGGCGGCGTCGAGCTGCTCGGGCAACGCCGCGGGCTGGACGCCTACCTCACCGACGGCAAGACGATGGGCATTCCGATCCTGTACCCGTGGGCAAACCGGCTGAGCGACAACACCTATAGCGCCCAGGACGAGACCGTGACCTTGACGCCGGGCCGCAACCGGGTCCGCGCCGACCCGAACGGGCTGCCGATTCACGGCATCCTGGCCGCCTACCCACGATGGCGGGTGACGGCTCAGTCGGACAACGAGCTGACCGCCGAGGTGGATTTCGCCGCGGATCCCGAGTCGCTGGCCGGCTTTCCGTATCCGCATCTGCTCTCGGTCGCGGTGCGGCTGGCCGAGCGGACGCTCACGGTCACCGCCACCGTCACGGCGAGCGCCGATAAGGCCGTTCCGCTGTGCTTCGGTTTCCACCCCTACCTCCACCTGCCCGACTCCGGTCGCAGCGACTGGGTGATCGAGACGCCGCCGCTGCGACACCTGGAGCTCGACGGGCGGGGATTGCCTACGGGCCGAACGGAATTGCAGCCGGCACGGTCGGAGCGGTTGGGCGACAAGGCTTTCGACGACGCGTTCGACCAGGTCCCCGACGGCGCGGTGTTCGCGGTCAGCGACGCGTGCCGCCGCGTCGAAGTGCTGTTCCAGCAGGGTTACTCGGCCACCCAGATCTTCGCGCCACCCGCGGAGGACCTGGTGTGCTTCGAACCGATGACCGCACCCACCGACGCCCTGCGCCGCGGCGGCTACCGGTGCGCGCAGCCGGGTGAACCGGCGGTCACGCGGTTCGCGATCCGCGTCTAAACGGACGACGACGGGCGGCCAAACGGTCGCTCGACGAGTGCTGAAAAAAACACCGGGCGACGGTACTCTTAGCCCATCCTGGGCAGGAGGATGCACCGTGAGCCCTGGTGACGACCGGACAACGATCGAGGAGTTGCTGGACCGCGCAGTGCGGGCCAGCAACGACGGTGACCGCGTCACCGCAACCACGCTGGCCGGCCAGGTTCTTTCGGTCGACCAAGGCAATCCGGAAGCCGAGGATCTGCTCGCCGCGCCTGTTCGCCACGGCGAACTTCGCCGCCTGACTTTGATGTTTGCCGACCTCGTCGATTCCACGGCGCTGTCCACCCGGTTGGAGCCCGAGCGCTATCACGCTTTGGTCGGCCGTTACCGCGGCGAGGTGCGCCGGGTCATCGACGAATTCGGGGGACACATCACCTCGATCAAAGGCGACGGCTTGTTCGCGGTGTTCGGCCATCCCACTCCGCATGAGGACGACGTACGGCGCGCTGTGGCGGCGGGTTTGGACATCACCCGCGCCGTGGCCCGGCTCAGCGCCCGGGCCGAACGCAACTTTGGTGTCCCGGTCGATGTGCGGGTGGGGATTCACCGCGGCCTGGTCTATCTCGATACCGGGCAGGATGACGTCTATGGCTTCGCCGCCAACCTGGCCGCCCGCCTCTGCGGGGCGGCCGAACCCGGCACGGTGGTCGTGTCGGATGCCGTCGCCGCGTTGATCGGGCAGGTGTTCGAACTCGGAGCCCGCCCGGCGGCCCCGCTCAAGGGCGTCGACGGCCTGACCACCCATCACCGGGTGCTCGGCGAGCGCGCCGACGCGGCCCCCGCGACCCTGCCGCCGCTGATCGGACGTGACCGGGAGCGCAGCTACCTGCGCCGAAGCTGGCAGCAGGCGCGCGAGGGGGTGCTCACCACCGCGGGCGTGGCGTTTCGCGGTGAGCCGGGGATCGGCAAGACCCGACTCGTCGCCGCCGCGGCCGAACTGGCCCGCGACTCGGGTGCACCCGTGGTCGGATTGTTCGGCTCCCCGCTGCATACCGACACCGGCCTGCATCCGGTTCGCCGGCTCGTGGAACGGCGCTGCGGTATCAACCGCCTCACCGAGGGTCGTGAGCGCCTGCGGCTACTACAGGACGAATTAGCTTGCAGCGACCTAGATCCCGACACCGCGACCCCCTTGCTAGCGCCGGTCATCGGCGTCGGGCCCGAGCACGGCTACCATCCGGCCGCGGTAGAGGGCCGGACGCTCTACGAACTGATCGGTGCGACGGTTCGGCACTACGTCCTGGCATGCCTGGGCGACCAGCCCGGGATGGTGATCGCCGAGGATGTGCACTGGTTCGATCCGTCGACGCGGGAACTGCTCAGCTCGTTGTTGGCCGGCGCCGACGGCCGGCTGCTGCTGGTCCTGACCGGTCGCGACGAGAACTGGGTGGATAGTAGTTGGCCGGTCGAGCTTTTCGAGCTTTCACCGCTGACCGACGAACAGTCGCACGCGCTGATCACCGCCCTCGCCCCGTCAATCGGTGCCGATCAGCGGGCCGAGGTGCTCGAGCGCTGTGATGGCGTGCCGTTCTACATCGAGCATGTGGTGAGCCAGCTCGACGGCGCGCCGGGGGTTCCCGAGGCGCTGTACGAGCCGCTGTTCGCCCGGTTGCACCACGCTCGCCCCGAAGTGGTGCCCGTGGTGGAGGCGGCCGCCGTCATCGGGCGCGCGGGGGATCTCCCGCTGCTTCGGGCCGTGGTGGGCCACGACGTCGACGACGTGGTGGTCGAACTCGTGCGCGCCCGAGTGCTCGAACGGCGCGGAGCCAACGGTTGGCGGTTTCGGCACGAGCTGTTTCGGGAGGTGGCCATCGAAGTCGCCCCTCCGTCGCTGGGCCGGGAACTGCACGCGCGCGCAGCGCGCGCGCTGATCGACGCGGCGCCCGAGATCGAGCCTGATTGGCGCGTGGTGGCGGGTCATTTCGAGCAGGCGGGTCAGTTCGAGGAAGCTGTCGCCGCGCATCACCGAGCGTCGCTCGACGCCCGACGCCGCGGAGCCGTCCACGAAGCGCTGGCCTGTCTGACCGACGCTCTCGCTCAGCTCGCCAACTGCGCCGCGCGGCCAGAGCGCGACCGCCAGGAAATCGCCATCCGCATGGAGCGCGGTTTCCTCACCGGCGCAACTCAAGGCAGCATGAGCGGTGATGGCCCCGCGGACTATCAACGGTGCCTCGAGCTGGCGAGTAACGGGAACTACGCCGACGAACTGCTCACTGTCCTGACCGGTTTGATCGGTTACTTCGTGCCGCGGGCCGAATTGCGCCGCGCGCACGACCTGCTCGACTCGCTGTCGAACCGGATCGCTACGACGCGGCCCTGGAGCCTGCCGGCGATCGCATCGGTCCTGGGGTCGGTCCTCTGGCTTGAAGGCGATTTCACCGCCTCCCGGGAACACCTGATGCGGGCACTGGCCGACGGTTCCGCCGCCGATCCCACCGTGTTGGACACCGCGTGGTGGGTCCACGTCGACCCGATCTCGTTGGCGCACACGTACATGGCGCTCACCTACACCGTGGGTGGTGACCTCGACCGCGCACACACGGAGTTGACCGATTCGTTCCGGCGCTGCGATCGGCTGAACTTTCCGCGCAACGTCTACAACCGGGCAAACACCTATTACATGGAGATCTGGGTGCGATTGGAATCCGACCAGATCGACACGGCCGCAACGCTGGCCACTGAGTTGCAACAGCTCAGCGAGCGGTCCGGGCTCGATGTGTGGCAGCTGGTCGGCAGAACGGAACAGGCCACCGTCAAGGCGCTGGCGGCGTTGAAGGCCGGGGCTGACGCCGCCACGCTGACGGCCCGTGCCGAGAAGCTGGCGCGGTGGGTGGACGGCTCCCGGCGCATGCACCTGAACATGTTCCTCACGTTCCACGATGCGATCATCGGCCGGCTTCTGCTCGCTGCGGGCCAGCCGGACCGGGCCAAAGCCCGCGTGGAGTGGGCGCTGCAACATGCCGAACAGACGGGAATGCACTTTTACGACGGCGAGCTGATGCGGGTGTGGGCCCAGACGCTCGCCGACCCCCACCGCCATCGCGACGCGCTCCACGCGGCGCACGAGCTCACTCGGCGTCAGGGCGCGGCTCTCTTCGAATTGCGCTGCGCGCTGGACTGTTTCGTCGTTGATGGCGACAAAGCACCGGTAGTCGACGTGGTCGGCCGTTTCCCCGGCGATACCCGATGGCCCGAATTCACCCGGGCGACCCAGATCTTGTCGTGACGAGACGATCGGTCAGCGGTAGCCCTTCTTCGGCCTGTGCGGCGTGTTCGACACTTCTTCCAAGGCCGCAAGGTTGCCGGCCACGTCCCGGCTCTCGTGTTTGGCGACGGCGCGAACCAGTGCGGGGAACGGGCTGAACCGGCCTGGCGGCTGCAGGTACCAGGAGCCCAGCGCCGCCGTCCAGGCCTCCTGGTGCACCGTCCGCTGCGCGACGTTGGAGAAATTCGTCGCCAGATAGAAGGCGAAATCCCAAGCTCCCTGGCGCAACTTGATGAGCGACCGCTCGAGAAAACCGATTTCACCCGGTATCAGCAGGCGGGTCCAGCGAAGTTCCGGGGAGAGCCGATCGAGGACCCTCAGGACGTCGGGCAGCTGCTTGCACAGGATGGTATTCACGCGGTTGTAGTCGTCGGCCAAACTGTCCATCGCATGCCCGGCGATCGCCCAGACCGCCAAACCCAGGTCGAACGTGATGTGCGCGTTCAGCCCTGCCATCATGTGTTGCAAGATGATCGCCTGACCGTCGTGGTCGCCGAGGAAGGCGACCTTCCAGGGCAGGGTCGGCTGGTCGCCGGGGTCGCAGTACGCGTTCAACGCGTCGAAATAGCGTGTCGCAAAGGCGATATCGAGCGCTTCCATGCGCGGGCCGTCGTCGAAGACGCCGTCTTTGACCGCGTCGCGAATCGCCAACGTGGTCCGTTTGTAGAGAACGGCGAAGTAGCCGATGTGGCTTTGCGATGCAGCGGCCCAGTCGACGGTGTCATCGATGGTGCGCAACACGTCACCGAAGGTCGTGGGTGTGTTGAGGTGCTTCAGCGGGGATGTCACGCCGACAACTCCCAGCTGCGTGCAAGGTGATCGGGAATGTCGAAAGCCGCACGCTGCCCGCCCCGTTGCAGCCGGAACAGACCGTGAAACACGTCGCGCCCGAAGGGCCGCACCAGCTCCGACATCCGTTGGTAGCGGGGGGAATCGCGTTCCGTTTGGCCAAAAATGTGCACGAAAATCCATTGGGAGACGCGTTGCAGCTGCCCCAGGTCGTCGGTGAGATCCGACGCCGGCACCTTCAGCATGTCGGCGATCTCGTCACCCACCAGATGACGAATCAACGGCGGCACCGTCTCGTCGAACTTGTGGAAGGGCGTCATCTCGTCGAGGAGATCCATGAGCGCAGCGGTCATCTGCTGCCCTTCGGGGGATGCCATGAAGTGCCTGCGCCGGATCGCGGCGACGAGCGCGGTGGCGTCGTCGATGCCCCGAACCAGCATCGCGTCCTCGAGGCCCAGCAGGTGACCGATGACGTTCCAAAGGTGCAGGTACGCCTCGGCGTCCTTCGTGGAGACCCGCACGCCCAACCGGCGCAGTGGCCCGACGGGTACGTAGGAGAACGACAGCATGGTCCCGGCGAGGTCCTCTTGGTTGATCGGCACCCCCCAGGCGGGATGCCAGAAGCCGGGATTATGGAGGTCACGGGTATGGATCAGCTGGCGGACGGCCGCGTGCATCAGGCGCACGTGCTGGATGGTGCGAAAACCCTTGCCGCGCGGTTCAAAGCTGCCGACAGCGAGCACGTTCATCAGGAACTGCCCGGTCTCCATCACTCGTCGTCGGGCGTTGGTGTCGAGCTGAGCGGTCACGCATAGCACCTTCACCCCTTTGGCCGCCGCGTACGCCGACGGCAACGAAGCACAGAACAGGCAGACGGCAATCTGCAGTCCCCACGTTTCGTAGAGCTGCTGCCCCCGCCTGATCTTGGCCGGGTCGGCCCAGTCCGGCAGCGTCATGTCCTCGCTGAGGTAGTCCTGCAACGGTCGGGGCAAACTCGCCGGAACGAGTTGATCGTTATCGACCAGGGTGCGCAGCACGTCGTTGACGACGCTGACATCGCCCGCCTTGAAAACGGCCTTCATGACGTTGTCGGCAGACGGATCGCCATGCTCACGCATGCGATCGAGCTGCGCGTCCGTCCATCGGGAGACGTTGTCCGCACCCGCCATGCAGGCAGCTTGTCAGACGAGCGGCGCCTTTTGCGAGGGCTCACGCGCAGTTAACGTAGCGCCGCCCCGCAATAGAGTAGTGCGCTCGCGTCAGCCGCGACCCCGCCGTGGTTGCCACACCACCAACGCGGTGCTCTTGGGCACCACGGCGACGTCCCGGCGCTGACCGGCCCGCACCTGCGCGAGCTCCTCGGTGAGCTCCTGAATCCGCGATTGCAGCGCCTCGACCTGATTGGTCAGCTCGATGATGCGCTTGATGCCGGCCAGGTTGACGCCCTCGTCCTGGGACAGCCGCTGCACTTCACGCAGCAGGTCGACGTCGTGTTCGGAATACCGGCGTCCCCCACCGGACGTGCGGCTCGGGCTGACCAGCCCGAGCCGGTCGTAGGTGCGCAGCGTCTGGGCGTGCATGCCGGCCAGTTCGGCGGCCACCGAGATCAAAAACGTCCTGGCGCCCTGCCCCTTGGAGTTCTTGGCCATCAGCGGTTACCCGCCCATCCGGCCCGCGGGTCAAAGCCACTGGCCCGCTCGGCGGCCGCATACGCCTCCAGCGCCTCCTGGGCCGCACCCTCCACGTTCGGCGGGACGGCCACCTTCACGGTGACCAGCAGGTCGCCGTTGCCGCCGTTGCGCTTGGGCACGCCGCGTCCACGCACCCGCAGGATGCGGCCGTCGGCCGTGCCCTTGGGGACCCGTACGCCCACCTTGCCGTCCAGCGTCGGCACCGAAATCGTTGAGCCCAGGGCCAATTCGGTGAAACTGACGGGCACGGTGACGGTCAGGTCGTCGCCGTCACGGCCGAACACCTTGTCCGGACGGACGTGCACCGTCACGTACAGGTCACCCGACGGGGCGCCGCGCAGCCCGGCTTCGCCCTGACCGGGCAGCCGGATGCGCTGGCCGTCCTCGACGCCGGGCGGGATCCGCACGTTGATGGTGCGGGTCCGGGTTGTCACACCCGTTCCCTTGCACTCGTCGCACGGGTGCTCGATGATCGAGCCGCTGCCCCGGCAGTCGGTGCACGGCTCGGAGAAGCCGAACGCGCCCTGGTTGCGGTTGATGACGCCGGAGCCGTTGCAGGTCGGGCACACCTTCGGGCTGGTGCCCGGCCGAGCACCGCTGCCATGGCAGTTGGTGCACGGCGCGGGGCTGGTCAGCCGCAACGGCATCGCCACGCCCTTGGCGGCCTCGACGAAGTCAAGCTGCGTCTCGGTCTCCAGGTCGTTGCCGCGCCGCGGCCGGCTCGGTCGGGCGCCCGCGCCGCGACCAAACAGGCCGCCGAACAGGTCGCCGATGTTGGTGCCGCCGCTTCGGCCGGCGGCGTCGAACAAGTCGTTGAGATTGAACTCGGCGCCGTCACCGCCGACCCCGAACCCGCCGTAACCGCCGGTGTCGAACCGGCGGCCGCCGAGCCCACCGCCTGCGAACAGGCGGCGGGTCTCGTCGTACTCCTTGCGCTTGGCGGGATCCGACAACACGTTGTGTGCCTCCGAGACCGCCTTGAAGCGTTCGCCGGCGGCCGGATTGTCGGGGTTGGCGTCCGGGTGGAGATCGCGCGCCAGCTTGCGGTAGGCGCGTTTGATCTCTTCGGGACTGGCGTCAGAGGAGACGCCCAGCTCCTTGTAGAAGTCCTTTTCGACCCATTCACGCTGGGCCATGTCGCGTCACCCCCTCACCACTTTCTTTTTCTGTGTCTTCCGATGTGCTGATTGTGTGGTCTAGTCACCGGCTGCGCCGGCGTTATCGCCTGATTCGGCCGGTGCGGATTCCGCCGAATCGTCGTCGGCCACTGCGTCGACGACACCGACTAGAGCGTGGCGCAGGACCTGGTCGCCCAGTCTGTAGCCCTGCCGCATCACCGTGCCGATCACGGGGCGAGAGCCGTCGCCCTCGTGCTGCACGGCCTCGTGCAGCACCGGGTCGAAGTCCTCGCCTTCCGCACCGAACGCGGTGAGGCCCAGGCCCGACAGCGCGCTGTCGAGCTTGTCGGCCACCGACTTCAGCGGCCCGGTCTCCAGATCGCCGTGCTTGCGGGCCCGTTCGAGATCGTCGAGCACGCCCAGAAGCGGATTGACGACGGCCGCCTTGGCGCGGTCCGCCGCGGCCTGCTGGTCACGCAGCGCCCGCTTGCGGTAGTTGGCGAAGTCTGCCTGGACCCGTTGCAGGTCCGCGGTCAGCTCGGCGATCTTGGCGTCCGACTCCCCGGCCGCGGCGGCCGGGGCCGCCCCTCCCGGCTCCCCTTTGCTTTCGGAGCCGGGAGGGGCGTGCCGGACTTCACCGGTTTCCGGGTCGATCCGCCGTTTGTCGGTGACCGTCACGTGCTCGGTCGGATTGCCCTCCGGATTGCCCTGCGTCACTTGGCCTCCCGTTCATCGTCGACCACCTCCGCGTCCACGACGTCGTCGGCCGAGCCCGCCGCGCCACCGGGCTCCCCGGCGCCGCCGGCCTGGCCTCCCGCGGCCTGCGTGGCCTCGTAGATGGCCTGACCGAGCGCCTGGGACTCCTGGCCCAGCTTCTCCATCGCCGACTTGATCGCGGAAATGTCGGTGCCGCCCAACGCGGTCTTGGCCTCGGCCACCGCGGCGTCCACCTTGTTCAGGGTGTCCTCGGGAACCTTGGACCCGCCCTCGGCGCCGCGCTGTTCGCTCACGAACTTCTCGGTCTGGTAGACCAGCGTCTCGGCCTGGTTGCGGATGTCGGCCTCTTCGCGGCGCTTGCGGTCTTCCTCGGCGTGCGCCTCGGCGTCCTTGATCATCCGGTCGATCTCCTCCTTGGACAGGCCGGAGCCCTCCTGGATCTTGATCGTGTTCTCCTTGCCGGTGCCCTTGTCCTTGGCCGTGACGTGCACGATGCCGTTGGCGTCGATGTCGAAGGTGACCTCGATCTGGGGCACGCCGCGCGGCGCCGGCGGGATGCCGGTGAGCTCGAAGGAGCCGAGCAGCTTGTTGTGCGAGGCGATTTCGCGCTCACCCTGGAACACCTGGATCTGCACCGACGGCTGGTTGTCGTCGGCCGTGGTGAAGGTCTCCGACCGCTTGGTCGGGATGGTGGTGTTGCGCTCGATGAGCTTGGTCATCACGCCGCCCTTGGTCTCGATACCCAGGCTCAGCGGCGTAACGTCCAGCAGCAGAACGTCTTTCACCTCACCCTTGAGCACCCCCGCCTGCAGCGCGGCACCCACGGCCACCACCTCGTCGGGGTTGACGCCCTTGTTGGGCTCCTTGCCGCCGGTGAGCTCCTTGACCAAGTCGGTCACCGCGGGCATGCGGGTGGAACCGCCGACCAGCACGACGTGGTCGATCTCGGACACCGAGATGCCGGCGTCCTTGATCACCGACTGGAACGGCTGACGGGTGCGGTCCAGCAGATCCTGAGTGATCTTCTGGAACTCGGCGCGGGTCAGCTGCTCGTCGAGGAACAGCGGGTTCTTGTCCGCGTCGACGGTGATGTAGGGCAGGTTGATCGAGGTGCTCTGCGAGCTGGACAGTTCGATCTTGGCCTTCTCGGCGGCCTCACGCAGCCGCTGCATCGCCATCTTGTCCTTGGTCAGGTCGATGCCGCTGGTGCCCTTGAACTTCTCGACCAGCCAGTCGACGACGCGCTGGTCCCAGTCGTCACCACCGAGGTGGTTGTCACCGCTGGTGGCACGAACCTCGACCACGCCCTCGCCGATCTCGAGCAGGGACACGTCGAAGGTGCCGCCACCCAGGTCGAAGACCAGGATGGTCTGTTCCTTCTCGCCCTTGTCCAAGCCGTAGGCCAGCGCCGCGGCGGTCGGCTCGTTGACGATGCGCAGCACGTTGAGGCCGGCGATCTGGCCGGCTTCCTTGGTGGCCTGGCGCTGGGCGTCGTTGAAGTAGGCGGGCACGGTGATGACCGCGTCGGCGATGTCCTCGCCGAGGTAGGCCTCCGCGTCACGCTTCAGCTTCTGCAGGACGCGCGCGCTGATCTCCTGCGCGGTGTAGTTCTTGCCGTCGATCTCCACGGACCAGTCGGTGCCCATGTGCCGCTTCACCGAGCGGATGGTGCGGTCGACATTGGTCACCGCCTGGTTCTTGGCGGGCTGGCCGACCAGCACCTCACCGTTGCGCGCGAACGCGACGATGGACGGGGTCGTCCGCGAGCCCTCGGAGTTGGCGACGACGACGGGGTCGCCACCCTCCAGGACCGCGACGACGGAGTTGGTGGTCCCGAGGTCGATACCGACCGCACGAGCCATAGTGATTCCTCCTGATGATGTAGAGCGTCTGTGGTGCCACTATGCTGAGTGAACCCCGCTCAAGCCTGCCTCTCGGGCGATGGGCTGTCAACCCAATCTTGAGTCCGGGCCACTCAACTTGTCGATGATGTTAACGGGCTCGGGCGCCGTCTTGTTCCCGGGGGCCGCCACAGTCAGGGCACACTCGAGGGCCCGCGCTCGGGAATCGCGCCCTCCAACAGCGCGAGCAGGGCCTTCGTGGCCGCGCTGGGCGGGCGGGCGGCGGCGGTGGCCAGGTAGAGCCGCCACAACAGCTCCGCGTCGCTGATCGGGATCCAGACCAGGTTGGTGCCGTCGAGGTCATCGAGGTCGTCGAGGAAGAATTCGCTGAGGAACCCGATGCCCAGGCCATTGCGCACGTGCGCGGCGATCGTGCCGACGTCGGCGACCTCGAGCGAGATGGCGCGGTCGATCCCGGCCGCGCGAAAGGCGTTGTCGACGACGGTTCGGTTGCCGTAACCGCGGGGGGAGTCGACGAAGGCGAGGCCCGCCAGTTCGGCCAGCGCCACCGCGTCGCGGTGAGCGAGCGGGTGCCCGGCGGGGACCACCAGCACCAGTTGCGCCTCGATGACCAGGCGGGCCCGCAGATCGGCCGGCGTCTCGCCGGTGAACACCAGCAGCGCGAGGTCCAGCTCGCCGTCGCGCAACTGCTGTTCGAGGCCGGCGGTGCCGGCGGTCGCCGACCGCAGCTGCACGGAGATCCCCGGGTGCTGCGCGTGCAGCTTCGCCAGGATCGCGGGGATGTCGATCGCATTGATCGACGTCAGTGTTCCCATGGTGACCGTGCCGCCGATCCCGCGGGGGGCGGTCACGGCCCGTCGTGCATCGCGGGCCGCCTCGGTGATCTCGCGGGCCCGGGGGCGCAGCTCCTCCCCCGCGGCGGTCAACGCCACTCCGCCCGGGTGCCGGACGAACAACGCCACGCCCAGGTCGCGTTCGAGCGCCTTGATGGTCGCCGAGACCCCCGACTGCACGACGTGGAGCCGGGCTGCGGCGCGGGTGAAGCTTCCGGTGTCGGCGACGGCGAGGAAGTATTCGAGGTGGCGAAGCTCCACTCAGCCATTATCACCGTTCGTGCTGGGCCCATCACGAGTTGTCGTTGGCCGCCGGCGTCGAGGCGCACGTAGGTTCGATGCCGGTGAAATGCCCGCAGCGCAGCCCGCTTTGAGCAGCCGCTGCCGACGCGACGATCATGCCGGATGGTGCCCCGTGAATCAGCAAGCGCCCGTGACCGAGTTGACCGAGGTGCGGTGGTCGTCTGCCGCCCCCGACGACCGTTTCGCGGTGGAGAACCCCGCCACTGGCGAGGTGGTCGCGGTCGTCCAAGGGTCCGGGCCCGAGGAGGTGGACCGGGCCGTGCGCACGGCCCACGCGGCGCACCTGACCTGGAAGCAGCGTCCGGCCCGCGAGCGCGGTCGCTATCTCCGTCGGGTAGCCGAGGTGCTGCGCGAGCATGCGGACGAGATCGCGGCGCTCGAGTCGCGCGAGATGGGCAAGCCGGTCAGCCAGGCGCGCAACTTCGACGTCGAGGCCGCGATCGGCATCTTCGAGTACTTCGGCGGGGTGGTTGAGGCGTTGCCCAGCCAGGCGCGCGATTACGGTCCCGTGTTTGACCTGACGACGTTGGAGCCCTTCGGGGTGATCGCCGGGATCGTCCCGTTCAACTGGCCACCCATCCACACCGCGGGCAAAATCGCCCCGGCGTTGGCGGTGGGCAACGCCGTCGTGCTCAAACCCCCGGAGCAGACGCCCTCGGTGGTGCTGCGCATGGTCGACCTCATCGGGTCGGCGCTGCCCGACGACGTGGTGCACGTGGTGCCGGGCGCCGGGCCAGTGGGCGCCGCGCTGGCCGGACATCGGTTGGTGGGCAAGGTGTCGTTCACCGGTTCGCCGGTGACGGGTTCGGCGGTGCTGCACAGCGTGGCCGACAACCTGACGCCGACGCTGATGGAGTTGGGCGGGAAGAATCCGTTGGTGGTGTTCGACGACGCCAGCCTGCCGGAAGCCCTGCTGGCCGCCGTTGACGGCGGCTTTTTCAACCAGGGCGAAGCCTGCACCGCGGCGTCGCGAATCCTGGTGCACGACAGGGTCTTCGACGAGTTCACCGACAAACTGTGCGCCGCGGTGCGCCGGCTGCGCGTGGGCGACGGCGCCGATCCCGCCACCGACGTCGGGCCACTGGTGACACCGGCGCAGCAGCAGCGCGTGTTGTCCTATCTGGACATCGGCGTCAAGGAGGGCGCGCGCATCGCGGCCCAGGCGCCGATGCCCAGCGACCCCCGGCTGGCGAGCGGCTGCTTCGTGCCGCCGACGGTGCTCACCGGGGTGACGCCGACCATGCGGGTGGCCACCGAGGAGATCTTCGGGCCGGTGGTGTCGCTGATCCGCTTCACCGATGACGACGAGGCGGTGCGGATCGCCAACGGCACCCCCTACGGTTTGGTCGCGGCGGTGTTCAGTCAGGACATCGAGCGGGCGCTGCGGGTCAGCCGCCAGATCCGCGCCGGGGCGGTGCTGGTCAACAACTATGTCCGGATTTCCATCGGGACGGGGTTCGGCGGCGTCGGGCACAGCGGCGTCGGCCGGGAACACGCGCAGGAGACGCTCGCGGAATACGGGTACACCAAGACGATTCGGCTGGCCACGCGCCGCGAGGAGCTGCCGTATTGGCCCGCGGCCGCCCGCGTGCTGCAGGACTGACGAGAAAAGGACAGCCGATGCGGACCATCGCCCTCGAAGAGCACTACGCCACGGAGAGCTTCCTGAACGGGCCGGGCGCGTGGCTGTCGTCGCGCGCGGGAATCGTCGAGCCGATCGCCGACCTGGGCGACGGGCGGATCGCGGCGATGGACGACGGCGGCATTGATATGGCCGTCTTGTCGCTCGCCGCGCCCGGCGTCGAGCAGCTCGACGCGACCGAGGCCGTCGGCCTGGCCTGCGCCTGCAACGACGAGCTCGCCGCGGCGATCGGCCGCCACCCCGACCGGCTGGCCGGCTTCGCCGCGTTGCCCGTCAGCGCGCCGGACGAGGCGGCCGCGGAGTTGCGGCGCGCGGTGCGCGAGCTCGGCTTCCTCGGCGCGATGATCAACGGGCACAGCCAGGGTCGTTACCTCGACGACCCGTTCTTCGACCCCATCTTCGCTCAGGTCGCCGAGCTGAACGTCCCCATCTACCTGCACCCGACGGTGCCGCCGGCGGGCGTCATCGAGTCCAGTTATGCCGGCTTCGCGCCGGAGGTCAGTTTCGCGTTGGCGACGGTGGGCTGGGGCTGGCACATCAACACCGCCACCCACGCGCTGCGGATCATCCTGGGCGGCGTGTTCGACCGCTACCCCTCGCTGCAGATCGTGATCGGTCACATGGGCGAGGCGACGTCGTTCATGTTGCCGCGGTTCGACGCCACCCTCAAACCCGAACTGACCGGGCTGCGCAAGCCCGTGAGCTCGTATCTCCGCGAAAACTTCCACTACACCTTCGCCAACTTCAACGACGCCGCGACGTTCGCGAACCTGGTGGCCCAGGTCGGGATCGGCCGGGTGTGTTTCTCGGCCGACTATCCGTTCGGGTCGATGGGGGCCTCGCGGGAGTTCCTCGACGGATTGCCGCTGAGCCGCGACGACCGCGCGCGTATCAGCCACCGCAACGCCGAACAACTCCTCGGCCTTCGCTGCTGAAATACGTTGCCCCGCAGGGTTTTCGGGCAGTAGCACGCGCGCCGAGGCGCCCCACTGGGTATCTTCTCTTCCACCGAAGACATCACCGACGTTGGGGGCGAATCCATGGGGCAACTCGACGGCAAGACAGCCTTGGTCACCGGGGCGACATCGGGCATCGGGCTGGCGACGGCGCGGGCCATAGCGGCGGAAGGCGCGCATGTCTTCGTCACCGGCCGCAGCCAACAGGGCGTCGACGAGGCGGCCGATTCCATCGGCGACGCGGCCACCGGGGTGCGCAGCGACATCACCGACCAGGGTGACCTCGACGCGCTGTTCGAGGCGATTCAGACCCGCGGCGCCGGTCTCGACGTGCTGTTCGCCAACGCCGGCGGCGGTGAGTTCGCGGCCCTCGGGGCGATCACCCGCGAGCACCTGGCGGAAACGTTCGACCGCAACGTCGGGGGCACCGTTTTCACGGTGCAGACCATGCTGCCGCTGCTCAATTCCGGGGCCTCGATCGTGTTGGCCGGATCGACCGCCGCCTACAACGGCACGCCGAGCTTCAGCGCCTACGCCGCGTCCAAAGCCGCAATCCGGTCCCTCGGCCGCACCTGGGCCGCGGAATTGGTGGATCGCGGCATCCGGGTGAACACGCTGGTGCCCGGGCCCGTCGCGACACCCGGGTTGGCCGAGCTCGCGCCGCCCGAGCAGCGGCAGGCCTTGCTGGACGCCCAGGCGGCCAGCGTGCCGATGAAGCGGATCGGCCGTCCCGAGGAGATCGCGGCCGCCGTCGTCTTCCTCGCGTCCGACGCCAGCAGCTTCATGACCGGCACCGAGCTCTTCGTCGACGGCGGCGCCGAGCAGCTCTAGCCGCCACGGCGGCGGCGATCACGGCGCGGTAAAGCTTCGCCATCGGCGCCGTATCGATCGGCCCACGCCTGCAGCGCCTTTCGCGACTTCCTGCGTAACCTGAGTCCGCTATTGGAACGTCTCGGGAGCGGCGCGTGCGGGAATCGGAGAAAATGTTGCGGGGCCTGGCTGGCGGTTCGCTG
>NZ_LZKC01000110.1:0-6636 GCF_001672685.1 Mycobacterium sp. E2462 | reverse complement strand
CCTGGGCCGCCGCCGCCGGCCACGCCGCACGACGGCGCCGCCGCCGCCACGACGACCGCCACCACCGGTCGGGCCGCCGGGCACGCCGCCACCGCCGCCGCCGGGGCCGCCACCACCGGTGGGCCCGCCGGGCACGCCGCCGCCGCCCGGGGCGGACGATGGTGCGGGCGCCACGCTCGAGGACGGGGTGGTGCTGGGCGTGGTGGAGCTGGGGGCCTTATTGCCGCCACCGCAGGCGACGGCCAGAACGAGCATGGCCCCGCCGCCGAACATCGCGACCGCGGTCTTCAGTTCGTGCCTCATCGCAACCCCGCTCTCCCCTCGCAATCCTGCTCTTCGATACCCCGGCGTCGTGGTTCCCAAACGTCTTGCGAGGCAAGCGGTCGCGGGCACTGCACGGCGAAGGTGCCGATGGCCCGCCGCCTCGGATGGCGGGCCATAGCGGGTCAGCAGTTCTCGCCGGAGACGCAGCCGGTGAGGACCGCGTGGGTGACGGCCGGAGCGGGCGCCGGCGCGTTGCCGGACGCGGGGTGCGCCGGAGCCGCTGCTACCGGCCCGACGCCGGCCCCCCCGAGTGTCAGGGCGGTCGCCGCGCCGGCGGCCGCCGTTGCCAACTTCAGATACGCCTTCATCGGCCTCTCCTCTCGCCCCAGGACGTGGTGCGCCCAGGTTTCGGCGTGTGACAACCCCAAGCGTACACCTGTGCAACTATCGCCGGAGGGCAGATTCGTTGCCGCAGGTCACACCGCAATGCCCGAGGAGGCGCGGCGTGCTGGGTGGGTCCCCCGTCGGTCGCGCGGCGCGGCGTGCGTCGGGCGCCGGCGACCTACGCCTCTTTAGTGATGAGCTTGCGCAGGGCCACGCGGTCGGGTGCGAGCAGCTCGGCGATGCGCGGCTTGTTCACCTCGGCGACGATGATCTCGCCGACTTCCTGGTAGACCTCGCTGAAGATGCCGTGCGACTTCATCTTCTCGGTCTGATACAGGTTGTCCTCGGTCGGCGTCACGTAGTACACGGCGTCGGCCTTGAACCGGTGCACCAGCCACAGGTGAATCAGCGTCATCAGCCGCTTCTGGCGCAGCTTCTCGGCGAAGGTGTTCTGGTCACGCACCTGCAGGATGCTGCGCCCGTGCCGGTCCTTGATCGGGTCGACGACGACGTTGGCGAGTTGGTCGCCGGCCTCGCTGAGGATGCCGAGCTCCAGCACGTCGGATCCGGCCCGGCGGGGCCGCAGCTGCACGCGCAGCTTCTCCCCCAGGTGGTAGTTGTCGCTCCACAGCGCCAGCCACTCCTCCAGCAGCTTCTTGGGCACCTCGATCTGCGCGAGGTGCTGGTGCTGGGTCGATCCCTTGCCCATCGCCTTGGTCGTCGCGGTCCGGCCCGAGGACGCCGCCAGCGCGGCGTCGCTGCGGGGTCCACCGACGAGGGTCTGCGGCGTCCGGTAGGGGGATTCGACCAGGCGCATCTTGCGCTGCAGACGGGCCAGCGCCAGCATGCCGTCCTGCTGCAGCGACGTGGCGAATTCCTCGGCGGCGACGCCGTCGATCTGGTGGCCGCCGTAGGTGATGAAGTTGAAGACGAAGCCCATCTTGCCGAGCTCCTCCGGGAACCGCTTCATCTCGTCGTCGGTCATCCCGGTGGTGTCCCAGTTGAACGACGGCGACAGGTTGTAGGCCAGCATCTGGTCGGGGAATTCGGCGTGGATGGCGTCGGCGAATTGGCGCGCGTCGGCGAGGTCGGCGGTCTTGGTCTCCATCCATAAGATGTCGGCGAAGGGAGCCGCCGCAAGGGATTTCGCGATCGCGTACGGAATGCCGCCGCGGATCTGGTAGTACCCCTCGGGCGTCTTGGACAGCTCGGGGTCCCAGGGCGGGTCGACGCCCAGCTCCTTGGCCTTCTCGCGGGCGGCATAGAGCGACGCCCGCGCGGCGAACTGACGCCACTCGTCGGGCGTCAGCGCGGCCGGCTCGTCGTCGCTGTCCTCGGCCGCGAGCACCTCGGCCACCGCCTCGCCGTAGGTCATCAGCCCGGCGTCGTCCTCCCACGCCGCCACGAACCGCGACTCCACCTGGTCGAACAGGTCGTCGACGCCGGTCTGCCCGTTGTCCCGCCAGGTGCCGACGGCGTCGTCGACCAGGGCCAGGATGCCCTGGCGTTCCAGCCACGCGTTGGCGATGCCGTACTCGCTTTCGGCCAGGGCGTAGAGCAGGTGACCGTTGAGCTCCTTGACGCCCAGCTCGTAGAAGCGTCGGACGAGGGCCAGGAAGCAGCTCTTGTACGACGGGATGGTCAGGTTGGTGGCGCCGAGCAGGAACGGCTGGTCGCGCTCGTCGGCGCGGCTATCGATGAGGTTCGCCGCCTCGGCGTCGGTGCGGGCGACGATGATGCCGGGCACCTTCATGATGTCGAGCTGGAACCGGGCGGCGTTGAGGCGCTTGATCTGCTCGTCCGACGGCACCAGCACCTTGCCGCCCTGGTGGCCGCACTTCTTGGTGCCCGGCCGCTGGTCTTCGATGTGGTAGCCGGCGACACCGACCTCGACGAACCGGCGGATCAGGTTGCGCACGTGCGGGTCCCCGCCGTGCCCGGTGTCGGCGTCGGCGATGATGAACGGCCGGTAGTCGTAGGCGGGGGTGGTGGCGCGTTGCCGCTCGCTCATGTGGAGCCGCTGGTAGTGCTGGTTGCGGTCGGCGGTGAGCAGCGCGCGCACCAGGACCGCGGCGTCGTCGGGCACCTGGCTGAGCGGGTAGCTGGCGAGGTCGGGCCCGGGGTCCTCGGTGGTGGAGCCCTTGGCCGATGTCGCCCAGCCGCCGAGGTAGATGCCCTCGATGCCCATGCGCTTCATGGCCACCGCCTGCCCGGGCGAGTACGGGCCGAACGTGGTGATGCTCTTCTTCTGGGCGAACAGTTCGCGCAGCCGCTCGTAGAAGGCGGCGGCCGCCTCGCGCGCCACCGTGTAGTCGGTGGGGATGGTGCCGCGTTGTTCCACCACCTGGCGGGCCGTGTAGAGGCGCGTGATGCCGGCAAAGCGTTGGTCGTCGAAGTGTCGCTGCGTGGCGGCGACCTCGTCGTCGAACGATGCCCGGACGCCGGTGTCCGTTTCAATGATGGCCATGGTTATCCGCTCCTGTTCGCACCGGTTTCTTCGCACACGGTTCCGCTGAACGTGAGTCTATCCCCGGCGGTGACGGATCAAGCAGGAGTTTTCGGATCGATCCGGGTGTGCCGCCGATTCCGTTGGGCCGCAACCGAATCGGAGCTTCGCCGCGATGGATCAATCCTGCCGGGCGGCGCGATCGCGCAGCCAGTCCCGCTGACGCCGGACGAAGGCGGCGTCGACGGCGGCGCCGTGGCCGGGCACGTAGACGGCCTCGGTGCCGCCGATCGCCAGCAGCCCGTCCAGGGTGGCCGGCCACGCGGCCAGGTCGGAGTCCGCGTCGATCGTGGGGTCGGCGGATTCCTCGACCAGGTCGCCGGTGAACACCACCGGCCGGTCGGCCCGCCCGCCGGGGGCACAATCACCACCAGGTCCGAGGTCGTGTGGCCGCGGCCGGGGTGGGTGATCGTCACGGCCCGGTCCCCCAGGTCGAGCACCGCGTCGCGCGTCGGGTGATCCGGCCGGCGCAGGGCGCCGAGCGCGCGGTCCACCTGCGCGGCGTCGGCGCCATGGCGCACGGCGTCCTCGCGGAGTTGGGCCGCGGCCGACGCCAGGTAGTCGGCCACCTCGGGCGCGCAATACACCTCGGCGTCGCCGAACTGGGACGACCCGAGCACATGGTCGAAATGCCTGTGCGTCAAGACGATACGGGTCACGACGCGTCCGGCCAGCCGACGCGTGTCGGCGTCCAGGGCGGCCGCCTCGGCCGGCGTGGTGCCGGTGTCGACGAGCAACGCACCGGCCGAGCCGCACACCAGGCCGACGGTGACGTCGCAGAACGCCAGCCGGCACCGGTGGACGCCGTCGGCCAAGCGTTCCCAACGCAGCTGCACACCCGCGACGGTAGTCGCCGCGGCCGCGCGGGCGTCGCGAGTTTTGACCGGCACGGCACTGGTTATCTTCCGGGCATGGCTATCACCGATTCCCGCGAAGTCGTCATCGAGGCGCCGCCCGAGGACGTCCTGAAGGTGCTGTTCGACATCGAGTCGTTGCCCGAGTGGTCCTCGGTCCACAAGAAGATCGAGGTCCTCGACCGCGACGAGGAAGGCCACCCGCGCCGCTCCAAGCAAGTGGTCAAGCTCGTGGGCGTCAGCGACGAGCAGGAGCTGGAGTACACCGTGCACGACGACGGCGTGAGCTGGACGCTGATCGAGGCGAAACAGCAACGCGCGCAAGACGGCCGGTACACGCTGACCCCCGACGGGGACTCCACCCGGGTGCGCTTCGAACTGAGCGTCGACCTGGTCATGCCCGTCCCGGGCTTCCTGGTCAAGAAGGGCACCAAGAGCCTCATGGACACCGCGACCAAGGGCCTGCGCGATCGCGTCCTGGAGGTCCGGAAGAGCGGCGCGTAGCGCGGCGGCGTCCGGCCGCGTCGCGGGCTTTGTTCTCGGCGCGCGCTCGGCCACACTGGTCTGATGCACCCTCGGCGCGTGGCAGCGAGCACGGCGAGTCGGCTGGCCTTCGGCGGCGTGAGCCTGGCCCTGTTGACCGTCGCGGTCGGCTGCGGGGCCCACGGTGACAGCGGCACGCCGTCGTCGGCGACACCCAAGGTCACCACCTTGGCGCGCACGGTGCCCGACGCGCCGGCCGACCGGCCGTTGACGATCAGTAGTCCCGCGTTCGTCGACGGCGCCCCGATCCCGGTGCAATACACCTGCAAAGGCGCGAATATCGCGCCGCCGCTGGCGTGGTCGGCGCCGATGGGCGCCGCGCTGGTCGTCGACGACCCCGACGCCGTGAACGGCTTGTTCGTGCACTGGATCGTCGTGGGGATCGCCCCCGGCGCCGGCAGCACGGCCGACGGCCAGACCCCGGCCGGCGCGACGACGCTGCCGAACACCGCCGGCCAAGCCGCGTACAAGGGACCGTGCCCACCGGCCGGAACGGGCGAGCACCACTACCGATTCACCCTCTATCAACTCCCGAACGACTACCAGTTGCCCGGTGGCCTGTCCGGCGTGCAGGCCGACCAGGCGATCGCCGGGGCCGCGACCGCGCGGGCGCAGCTCACCGGGTTGTTCGGCGGCTGAACCAGCCCCCGCCGATCAGCCGGCGGCGGCGCTGGCGGCCTCGACGAAGTGGCGCAGGGCCGCGCTGCGGGCGTTCTTGAGGAACGCCAGGCCGACCGGGATGTCCGGCGCCCCGCGCAGGGCGATGAACCGCACGCCGGGGTGAATGCTGCGCCGCACCGCGACGTCCGGGATCACCCCGATGCCGCGGTCCGCGGCGACGGATTCCAGCCACTCGTCGAAATTCGTTGTCTCCACCACGGTTTCGGGGCCGGCGCCCGCCGGCCAGGACCACGGCCCGGTGGTGCCGCTGGCGGTGTTGACCACCAGCGGCCACCGCGGCACCTCGGCCCAGTCCAGCGCCGCCCTGTTGGCCAGCGGTGACTGCGCCGCACACACCGCCACGCGAGACTCGTTGAACAGGTGCACGACTCGCACGGCCGCGGAACTCACGCGCCCGCGCACCAAGGCCACGTCCACCCGGCCCTGCCGCACCGCGCCCAGCGCGTCGTCGGTCCGGACGAGGTGCACGGTGGCCCCGGTCGCCCGCTCGAACCCCGCGACGGTGTCCTGCGCCCACGGGTCGGGCAGCAGCCAACTGAACCCCAGGCGAATGCTGGCCCGTTGCCGCATGGCGTCGAAACCCCGCCCCAACTCGGCGAGCGCGCGTTCGACGTGGTCGAGGAACACCGTGCCCGACGGCGTCGTCTCGACATGGCGCGAGCTGCGATCCAGCAGCGTCACCCCGAGCGCGTCTTCGAGTTGCCGCACGGTGCGGCTCAGGGCCGGCTGGGTGACGCGGAGCTCCTCGGCGGCCTGGGTGAAGGACTTGAGGCGAGCCACGGCCTCGAAGGTCCGCAGGTGCCGCAACTCGACCCTGTTGCGCTGGACCGCCTCCATGCCTGGCAAGCATAGATGCTCGACAACAGGCATTTCACACGCGGTCGGCGCCGACCTAACGTCGTCGGTGGGGCGGATATCGCCCGCCAGACAAAGGAGGCAACATGCCGCTGCTGTACATCGACCTCATCGAGGGCCGCAGTGCCGCACAGGTTCGCGACCTTCTCGACGCCGCCCACGACGCCGTCGTCGACGCGTTCGAGGTGCCCGCGCGCGACCGCTACCAGGTGGTGCGCACCCACCCCGCGTCCGAGATCGTCGCGTGGGACACCGGGCTGGGCATCGACCGCTCCGCCGAGTTGGTGGTGGTGCACGTGGTGAGCCGGCGGCGCACCCGCGAGCGCAAAGAGCGATTCTTCGAGCTGCTCGCCGGCAAGCTCGCCGAACGGTGTGGGCTCGATCCGGCCGACCTGGTCGTGTCGATCACCGAAAACAGCGACGAGGACTGGTCTTTCGGCCACGGCCGCGCCCAATTCCTCACCGGCGAACTGAAGTAGGTGCCGCCATGCCGTTGACCACCCGACTCACGAAATTCTTTGGGATCGAGCACCCGATCCTGCTCGCGCC
>NZ_LZKC01000109.1:0-17438 GCF_001672685.1 Mycobacterium sp. E2462 | reverse complement strand
CCAATGCGGCTACTGCACGCCCGGCCAGATCATGTCCGGGGTGGCCTGCATCGCCGAAGGACACACCGGGTCGGCGGCGGAGATCCGAGAATGGATGAGCGGCAATATCTGTCGCTGCGGCGCCTACACGAACATCGTCAACGCCGTGGCGGCGGCGGCGCGGAAAGTCTAGCCCGTGCAGACGTTCGCCTACAGCAAGGCCACCGACGAGCAAGCGGCGCTGCGCGCAGGCGCGGCCGGTGCCCGTTACCTCGCCGGCGGCACCACGCTGGTCGACTTGATGCGCGAGACGGTGGAACGGCCGAAGGCGTTGATTGACATCAACGCATTGCCGTACACCGGCATTGAGGTGGGCCCGACGCTGCTGCGGGTGGGATCGTTGGTGCGGATGGCGGATCTGGCCGCCCACCCCGCGGTGCGCCAACGGGTCCCGATGATCACCGAGGCATTGGAGTTGAGCGCCTCGGCGCAGCTGCGCAACATGGCCAGCATCGGCGGTAACTTGTTGCAGCGCACCCGCTGTCTGTACTTCCGCGACGTGTCCGCGCCCTGTAATCGGCGCACGCCAGGTGCGGGCTGCGGGGCGATCGACGGGCGCAACCGCACCCACGCGATCCTTGGCACCAGTGGCGCCTGCGTGGCGACGCACCCGTCGGACCTGGCGGTGGCGCTGCGGGCGCTCGATGCGGTGGTCGTGGCCCGCGACACCACCGGTGAGCGGCGGATCCCGGTGGCCGAACTGTTCCGCCCACCCGCCGACAGCCCGCATCGCGAATTCACCTTGCGCCCCGGCGAGTTGATCGTCGGCATCGAGGTTCCGCTGGGCTCCGAGGTCCGGCGCTGTGGCTACCTGAAGGTGCGGGATCGGCAGTCCTATGAGTTCGCCTTGTCCTCGGCCGCGGTGGCGCTCGACATCGACGCCGGGGTCATTCGCTCCGCCCGGGTGGCCGTCGGGGGAGTAGGGACCGTGCCGTGGCGACTACCCGCGGTGGAGGCGGCTCTGCGGGGTCGCAAGCCCGACGCAGCCGCCTTCACCGAGGCGGCAGCGCTGGCCGCGGACGGCGCAACTCCGTTGCGTGACAACGGCTTCAAAGTTGAGCTTCTCAAGCGCACCGTCGCGCGGCAGCTGTCCGCGGTGGCGGCGCTGCCATGACGGGCCCGCTGCCGGCCGCATTGCCGGTCACCGGCCAACCCGTCACCCGGGTCGACGGTCAGCTCAAGGTCACCGGGAAGGCCACATACGCCGCCGACAACCCCATCGCGGACCTTACCTACGCGGCGTTGGTGTGCAGCGCCGCGGCCGGCGGCGCCTCAGTGCAGGTGAGTGGGGAGCAGGCACGCCGCGCGGCGGGCGTCATCGCCGTGCTCACCGAATTCCTCGGTCTGCGATTGCCGTTCGACCCGGCGCGGGCGGCATTCTTCGGTCAGCCCGTCGCTGTCGTGATCGCCGCCACCGCCGAAACCGCGTCGCACGCGGCATCTTTGGTGGAAGTCCGCTACTCCAGCCCGCCGGTGCAGGTCGCCATCGACGCGCCCCGAGCGCTGCCCCAGCCCGGGCACACCAATCGTGACTATTCGCGCGGGGATGCCGAGGCCGCGCTGCGACGCGCACCGGTGGTCACCGACTTGCAGTTCGCGATCGCCCGCAACAACCACAACCCGATGGAACTGCCCGCCACGATCGCCCGGTGGGATGACGATCGGCTGACGGTGTGGGACAAGGTGCAAAGTATCGGTTCGGCACGGCAGGCCTACGCCACCGCGCTGGGTATCACCGCCGACCACGTCCGAGTGATCTCGCCGTTTGTCGGCGGCGCGTTCGGCAGCGCCGGCCAGACCTGGCCGCACCAAATACTGGCCGCTTACGCGGCCCGCCGGGTGGGACGACCCGTCAAGCTGGTGTTGTCGCGCAAGCAGATGTACAGCGGCATTGGATACCGGCCGACCAGCCGGCAGCGGCTGGCGTTGGGCGCCGAGCAGTCGGGGCAACTCACCGCGCTTGTGCACGAAGGGCGCACGGAGACGGCCCGCTACGGCATCTACGAAGACGGATTGGTCGGTAACCCGCGATTCATGTATCGCGTCCCTGACGTGCGGTCGACGTATCGCGTGGTGCCACTGGATGTCAATCTGCCCACTTACATGCGAGGCCCCGGCGCGGTCACCGGGACGTTCGCGCTGGAATCCGCGATGGACGATCTCGCGCACCGGCTGCGGATGGATCCGATCGAGCTGAGGCTGCGCAACGAGCCCGACGTCGACCAGACCAGCGGCGCACCGTTCTCCACCCGTCGGCTCGGTGACTGCCTGCGGGCAGGTTCCGCAACCTTTGGCTGGTCACGGCGCAACCCGACGCCCGGCGCCACCCGCGACGGTGATGTACTCGTCGGTCTCGGCGTAGCCGCGGCCGCCTACCACACCCAGCGCTCCGAATGCGCAGCGCGGGCGACCCTACTCGCCGACGGCACCGCCGAAATCGCCAGCGCCACCAGCGATATGGGACCCGGCACCTACACATCGATGACGCAGGTGGGCGCCGACGCGCTGGGCTTGCCGCTGCACCGCGTGCGGTTCAGCCTGGGCGACAGCACGCTGCCGCCGGCGCCGTCGCACTCGGGATCACGCACCATGGCCAGTGTCGGCTCGGCCGTCCACACTGCCGCCACGATGTTGCGTGACAAGCTGATTCGGATCGCTGTCACGGATCCGCAGTCGCCCCTGCACGGGTTGAGCCCGGCCGCCGTCAACGTCGTCGACGGATTCATGTCGTCGAGCGCGGCCCCCGACCGGGGTGAGTCGTACCATGACCTGCTACGGCGCAGGGGCTGGCGCACAGCGGAATCCGAACAGACATGGACTCCCGATGACGCCGACAAGCGTTATTCGATATACGCCTACGGCGCGGTGTTCGCCGAAGTGGCGGTGGACCCGGAACTGCCCGTGGTGCGGATCAGGAGGGTTTACGCGTGTTATGACGCGGGCCGCGTGATCAACCCGAAGCTCGCACACAGCCAGGCCATTGGCGGCATGGTGGGCGGGATCGGGATGGCGTTACTGGAGGCCACCTTGCTGGACGACCGCGACGGGCGGATCGTCAACGCCAACCTGGCCGATTACCTGGTCCCGGTCAATGCCGACATCGCGGCCCTGGACGCGTCCTTTTTGCCCGCCGAGGACACCATCGCCGATCCGATCGGGGTGAAAGGTCTAGGTGAACTGGTGATCGTCGGCGTACCGGCCGCGATCGCCAACGCGGTGTTCAACGCCACCGGCAAGCGCGTCACCGACCTGCCCATCACCGTCGACAAGCTGCTGTGAACGTGCCGCGTCGCGGCCCGAGGGTCGCGGTGTGCACGTGGAGCGATGTGCGCCGGCGCCCGGACACCCATGGCCACCGCTCACCGTGGTAGACGCGAAAGTCCTCTTAACAGAACCGATGTCAGCGTCGTGCCTGTTGACTCGAGCCGCCCCGGTACCCGGCCACGTGTCCGAGCGCCATGTCGAGAGCGAGTTCGAGTGGGCGGGCGCTGCGCGTGGTCTGCGCCATGAGCAGGCCACCCTGGAGCGCGGTCATCATGGTCAAGGCGAGTTCGTCCACGTCGGGCTCTGCGGCGAACTCACCGTTGTCGCGCATGGCCGCGAAGCCGGTGGACAAATACGCTTGCCATGCCGCGAACGAACGCTCGAGCTCGCGTCGCGCGGACTCGGAGCGGTCGGCCAGTTCGCCGACGAGCGAGCCGAGGGGACAGCCGCCAATACCCTGCGTCTCGCGGACCATCGTGATCAGATGATCACACCAGCGCTGCAGCCCATCCCATGACGAAAGCTGACTGAGCATCGGCTCCTGGGCGGCGATCACGGCGCCCAATTGCGACTTGATGACCTCGCCGACCAAGGCGTCCTTATTGGCGAAGTAGTGATACAGCTGGGACCTGCTGGTGGCGGTGGCGGTCATGACCGACTCCAGGCTCGTGCCCGCAACGCCGTGTTCCCGGATCAGGGCGGCCGCGGCGGCCACGATGCGAGCCTTGGTGGCGGCGCCGCGCGCCGTCAGCTGGGCGGAAGGCCGGTCATCTCTAGACGCCACCGCCGAAACCTATCGGAATTGGACCTGTCAATCCAGATTCGTCACGCCTAGGGGCGGGCAAACCCGTGACCGGCGTCGCAGCCCGTCCGCGCCGAGACAAGTGACGGCCACAGTCGAGGACAACGATCGCGTCGCGGCCGGGCGAACGCAGTTTTTGTGACCCTATCGAGGTATCACGCGAAATCCCTGACGCGAGCGATTATTTGACGCCGAAGCCAAGGTTGGTCGGCCCGGCGTTGCCGTGCGGCGCGCGGGGATGAACGAAAACGCATCCCGATCGGGGCCATGCCCGACAGGTCGGCTCCGTCCCACCCCGCGTGTGACGCCACGGCCGCGGCACGCCCGAACTGGGATTGCCAGTCCAGTTTGGTCTCATCATGATGACCGGGTACAAGTCACCGAACCGCCGTGGAAGAGGACGCCGATGTCGCGACTGCACTTTGGCCAGCCGTTCCCCCCGCTCGACGTTCCCGCCGTCGGCGGCGGCACGATCTCCCTGCCCGGCGACCTCGCCGGCTCCTATGGGGTGGTCCTGATCTATCGCGGGTCCTGGTGTCCGTACTGCAACGCCCAACTCAGCGCCTTCTCCCGTGGCAGTGACGCGCTGAGCGAGGTCAATGCGAAAGTTGTCGCCCTCTCGGTCGACGATGAGGAAACGTCCGCCGCGCTTGTCGCCAAGCGCGGCCTGCGCTTCCCGGTCGGCCACAGTGCCGATGCCGACAAGGTCGCCGCGATGACGGGTGCCTACGTCAACGACAACCCGCACTATCTGCAATCGACCGGATTCATCCTGGCACCCGACGGGACGGTGCGGCTCGCCGTATACTCCAGCGGCGCCATTGGCCGTTTGGTGGTCGACGATGTGGTCGGCTTCCTTCGCTATCTGAGCGAGCATCCGGACGCCCGATGAGCCGGCTAGCATGCAGTGGCTCGCCGCGGCCCGCGCCGGCGCGCACCACGCCGGGGGACAGTGCGCAGGGGCCCAACGCATGTCGGTAACCGAGCCGCCCAGGACGCCCGTTTCCGCTCGCCAATCCCAGTCGGCGACCACAATGAATTCGATGTCGCATTCAGAGCCTTCCCGGTTTCAGGCCCTTTTCGAGGCGACATCCATCGGCAGGGTTGACCTGTCCAACCGCATCGCATTGGCACCGATGACGCGAGTGAGCGCAACCGCCGACGGTCTCGCCACCGATCGAATCGGCCGGTATTACCGAGTTTTCGCCGACGGCGGATTCGCCCTATTGATCACCGAAGGTCTGTACATCGACGGCCAGACCAGCCAGGGCTACCTCTTCCAACCGGGCATCGCGAACAACACGCATGTCGCCGCGTGGGAACCAGTTGTCGCCGGCGTGCATGCCGCTGGCGGGAAGTTCTTTGCCCAACTGATGCATGCCGGCAGCCAGTCACAAGGCAACCCCCGCACCGCGACGACGTGGGGGCCTTCGGCAGTGCGGCCCAAGGGCGAACAGCTGGCCATGTACCGAGGTTCGGGCCCGTTTCCAATTCCTGAAGTGATGACCGCTCAGCACATCGATCAGGTCCGAGCGGCTTTCGTCAGTGCCGCCCGGTTGGCGCGCGACGCGGGGTTCGATGGTGTGGAGATCCATGGCGCCAACGGGTACTTGCTCGACGCGTTCCTCACCGACTACATGAACACCCGCACCGACGCCTACGGGGGCAGCGTCGCCAACCGCGTCCGGCTCATCACCGAGGTTTGCGGTGACGTCGCCGCGGCGGTCGGTCAAGACGTCGCGGTCGGTGTTCGGATTTCGCAAGGCAAGGTGTCGGATAACGGGCACCGCTGGGCGGGCCGCGAGGATGACGCTGCCACCATATTCACCGCGCTGGCCAACACCGGCATCGACTACGTTCACACCACCGAATATCGGGCTCTGGCACCGGCATTCGACAACGACAGCGCACCGTTGGCCGCGTTGGCCAAGCGATACAGCGGCCTGACGATCATCGCCAACGGGCACCTCGACGACCCTGCCGACGCCGCCGCGATCGTCGGCTCCGGCACCGCCGACGTCGTCACACTCGCCAAGCCAGCCCTGGCCAACCGCGATTGGCCACGCCGCGTGCGAACGGGTCAACCGCTGTCGCCCGACCTGCCCGCCGACCTGTTCGGACCCGTCGCGACCGTCAAAGATTGGGAAGTCGCCGGCCCGCAACAATCGTGAAGGCCACCTGTCGGGCGCGCCGCACACCGTCCGCGCGAACGCGCCGCCTAGAGCTGGTTGGCGTTCGGACCGCTACCGCCATGCAGGTTCCACTGGCCGCAATCCGGGGCCAGAACGTCGTTGACATCGACGGCGAGTCCGCCGACAAGCGGACCGGGATTGGAAGCGGTACTGACGATGCGCTGGTAGAGAACGGCGGCAGGGTCTACCTGGTTGCCCGACCAGGCGCGAGTTTGCCAAGCCCACCGCCGGCCGGCCGTGCTCGACGAGCCGATAACACCGTCGGCGGCGGCCCACTGGCAGACGTTGATGCCTCCGTATACCCCGGTGCGCTGGACTCCGAGGACCGAGTTGATCCCGCGAAACCATTGCAGTGCAACACGATTCCAGGTATCGCGGTTGATGTCCTCGTCGATGGTGAAGAAGATTGGCGCGCTCTGCCCGCCCCCCGCGGCGGTGTGCAGTTGCCAGGCGGTGCGCGCGTCCGCGACGCCACCGGCGTAGCCTCGCGTGAAGTCCGACGGCGCCGACGCACCTGGCTTGCCGTATTGGTAATTGCTGACGATCACCAAGCCCGCGGCCGCCAGTGACTCGGCGTAGGACCGCGTGATGGGCTTGGCACCGAATGACGCGCCGGGGCGAGACGTGGAAACGTAGTTGATGACCCCGCTATAGCCTGCGGCCCGGATGGCTTGCGCCGGAATTTGACGCGCGGCGAAGTCGATCAGCCGGGGTGGGGCAGCGGTCGCCGTGGGCATGCCACAGGCCACAGCGGCGGCGCCCACACCGGCCAACGCGGTGGCGTAGCGCAACGCGTCGCGCCGGGAAATCGTACGCCGTAGCCCATGGCTGGCCGCCGGGGGCGAAGTGTGCATCGCGCGATGTTAACGATGTGACTTCGATTACTGGAACCCCTTGGCTGCCTTGAACTCCGTTGCGTTTGCAAATGGATACCCAGCGGTGACCGCGGCTCGACGCCCGCGGCGCGATCGGCATTCAGCTGTCGCAGAAGTCATCCCCGCGGGGGTGGCAAGTGCGGCCAACGAGCGCCCGAATATGCGCACAATGACGCACGTCGCGGCAGCAACCGTGGGTACATTCAGACCAGCGATCGCCGTGGTAACCCGTACCACCCTGTGGCGCAACGACATCGCGGAAGCCGGGCGACGAGCAGGGGACTCCGCAGACACGCCGCCCGGCTGATCCCGTGGCCAACCGGAAAGCACAATGTGCTGTGACCGTTAGAAATCGTTACCGCAACCGTGATATGCGCGCTCTTATCATGGGATTCGAACGATCGACTCGACGTTGTTCGGCATCTCGGAAGCCAAGGGGGCTGGTATGACGACCGCAATCGCCGCGCGCGAGACCGTCGAGAACGACCCGGCCCAGGCACATGACGACGTCACGCTGGCGGTCGCGATGTTGAACGCGGTCGCAGGTCGAGGGGCCACGGCCACCGACGTCCAGCCGCGCTGGCGAGCCACGGAAGAAGAGATCTTGCGTGCGGCGATCACGGTCATATTGGTAGCGCTCATGGCGGTGATCGGCGTCGCCGCGAGCGCAATCCTGACTATGGGTTAGCCGCCGGCCCTTTCGCCCGGGGATCGGGTTACTCGCTCAGTCCTGAGCGACTAGATAGCAGCGCGTGCTCGATGGACCACCCAGCATCCTTGGCCGCGGCCGGGCATCGACCGCCGACTCAAGCCTGGTCGTTGTTTTTGTACGCACCCCAGCCATGGACTCGGTCAATCTCAATCAGAGCGCTGACGCGTGCCCGATCTCGGCGCGGGTAGGGCTGTCCCCGATAGTGCCGAGACACCGCATCGATATCGGCCATGCCTTCGTCGTCATAGATATCGACGACCCGGCCGATGAGGGTGATGTGGGTGTACCAGTCGGCTTCGTCGAGCACGGTGAGCGACACCTTCGGGTTTTTCCGTATGTGCTGCAACCGCTTTCGGCCGGTGTCCATGTTGACCAGGATGTGGTCGTCGCGCACCAGGTACCACGTTGCGGCCGAGACCGGTTGTCCGTCACTGCGGATCGTGCTGATAACGGACGGATTGGGTTTCGCCAGCATCGCTTTTTCAGCATCGGTCAATATCTGTGCTGACATTGTCGCGTTCTCCTTCGCGTCAGGCCGTTGAGGTCCAGCAGCGCTTCGTGCCTGCCACCGGCATTCCTCCGTTGCCCATACTTGCCGAGCCACCTGCGCTCGCCGCGGCCGGGCTACCTGGCGCACCAGACGGGCGGGGCGGCGCGCAGTTGTTTCAGCGAGCGCGACCAGGACTCGGCCCCCAACGTGGGTAGCCGCTTTGACCGGCGGCTACCGATCCAGCGCAATTATTGACACTGGCGAGGCGAATTTAGTGGCGGTTCACCTACGGCAAGGTGCCGCCCTTACCAGGTGCTAATTGATTCCCGGAGAAAGTGGGGATGCGGCGAATTAGGGGGCCTTCCACACCACCTTGTCCGACCCTCCGGCGTCCCGGTAGACGACGCTGTCGGGGCTCGTCCCGTTACGGACATCGAAGTAAAGGCGCCCGGTCACGGGGGTGCCCAAGGGAAGTGGACCCTCAGGGAGGCCGTCGGTTTGGTTACCCTTCAACACCGCGAACGTGGAGCTGTTGACGGCCCGGGCGTTGAAGTCGGCGATGTTGGGAGTCGCGTTCCCGCTCACACCTTTGGCCGTGACGTCGGAGTACCACACGCCGTCGTTGTGGCCGCTGGGTTGCAAGTTGCTCACGGTGTAGTCGATCGTGCCGCCCAGGCTCGAGATCTCTGCCATCTGGCCGAATTGCAGCACTTGCGGGTCGGCGAAAGCCGGCGCCGCCGGCACGATTGCGGCCGCCGCCAGTACGGCTGTCGCGGCCGTCGTTTTCCATGCGATGTGTGAGAACGCCACGGTGAGCTCCCTTCGTGATGCGCTGGCCGTCCGAGAGCGGCAGCTGACTACAACTTGAGTTCTATCCAAAGGACGGCATTTCAAAACCCAACTTGGCTCGCGCACCGTTCAACGAAGGCGCATTTTTAACTCGATATTCGAATGCTCGAATGCAGGCGCCCGAGCGCGCCATCGATCACGCGCACCGGGCGACGAAATCATTCTCGGTGCGACATTGTTCTGAATGCCGGATTACTGAGCCTCGGCGATCAGCCCGACGACGCGGCGCCCGTCCGCAATCTCCATGCCGGCCATCCTGGAGTGGGTCGGCAGCACCGCCGCCAGGCGGCCGAGTCCGGCCTCGGAGATCCGGAACAACTCGCCGCGCCGCAGGGCGGTGTGCACCGGCCCAAGGTGACGGCCACCGAACTGTTCGAGCCGGGGGAAGTTCTCGAGGTCGAACACCACCACTTCGCATCCCTTGTCCACCAGCAGCGCCGGTGCGACACCGCTCAGCCGCGCAGCGAGGTCGACGGCGACCTGGTCGTGGAAGGCCGGGACGACGACCGTCACCCCGAACGGGGTCCCGCGCACCGTCGGCTCGCCCGGGACGGCGACCGCGGCCATGTCGAGGAGGTTGCAGAAGTTGGTGTACGTCCCGAGCCGCCGGTTGATCGCGTGGGGATCGGCGCGCACCTCGTCGAGGGTGGGGTGCTCGGTGGTGGTGGGCAGCAACAACCCGTCGAACCCTGCCAGCAGTCGCGCACCCGCCGAACGCGCACACGCCAGCGCGTTCAGGTCCGCGGCGAACGCCACGCCGGTGACGGACCTTGCCGCCGTGATGACCTGTCGCACAACCGGATCCGCGCCGGGGGGAGCGGTGTCGAGGAAGTCGCCGACCGCGTCATACCGCTCGGCGACGAAGGCACCGTCGTACAACAGCAGGGCCGCGTCGAGCAGAACCGAGATGTCGAGCGGTTCGACGGTCAGCCCCGCCTCCGCGGCGCGCATGACGGTTCGCTCGAAGGCGTCCCGATAGCCATCGCTGAGGGCGGACAGATTGGCGGCGGTCGGGATGGCCACGCGCGGTGCGTCGGGCGCCGCGAGCGGAAGGTCGGCGGGCCAGGCGCGGCTGCGGGGATCCCGGGCGTCCGGTCCGGCCATCACGGCGGCCGCTGTGGCCGCGAGGCCGACGTCGGCCGCGAGCACGGAGACGGCGTCGAAGCTGGCGCAGGCAGGGACGACCCCGTGGGTGGGAAGGATCCCCAGGGTGGGCTTGACGCCGGCGATCCCGTTCAGCGCGGCCGGCACGCGCACCGACCCGGCGGTGTCCGTGCCGACGCCGATGTCCGCGATGCCCAGCGCGACGGCGACGGCCGGCCCGGAGCTGGACCCGCCCGCGATCAGCTGCGGGTCACGTGAGTTACGCACGGCGCCATAGGGACTGCGGGTTCCGACCAGGCCGGTACCGAACTGGTCGAGGTTGGCCTTGCCGAGCGCGACGGCCCCCGCGGCTTGCAGCCGCTCGACCGCGGCGGCGGTGGCGCACGGCCGGTAGGCGAACTCGGGGCACCCGGCGGTGGTCGGCAGGCCCGCGACGTCGATGTTGTCCTTAACGGCGACGACCAGTCCCGCCAGCGGCAGGTCGTCGCCGGCGGCGAGGCGTCGTTCGACTTGTGCGGCGTCGGCCAGCGCGTCGGTCTCGTCACGCAGCGCGATCCAGATTTCGGGCCGCCCTACCTCCGCGATCCTGCGGTAGGCGGCCGCGACGCGTGAGGTGGGGGAGTCAGAGGACATGAGGCGCGATCAGGATCGCCGCGCTAGATACCGCGAACCCGATCAGGAAGGCGATCACCGTAAATCCCATGACCTGGCGGACATTGAGCTTGGCGATGGCGAGCACCGGCAGCAGCCAGAACGGCTGGATCATGTTCGCGACGCCCTCGCCGTCGGCGACCGCCATCGACATCAGGCCGAGGTAGGCCCGCGAGTGTTGACCGACCGCCAGCGCCGAGTCCACCGCGATCGGGCCCTGCACCGCCCAGTGCCCGCCGCCGGACGGCACGAACAGCGAGATCAGCACGGAGCCGAGGAACGTGAAGAAGGGCAGCGTGTACTGGTCGGCGCCGCGCACCACGGCCTCGGCCAGCACCGTCTGCAACGCCTTGCCGGATCCGGTCGGCAGATAACCCAGGAGACCGACGATCCCGCCGTACAGGGGATACTGCAGGAGCAACGGGCCCGACACTCTGGCCGCGTTCGAGAACGCCCGGATGAAGCGGATCGGCGTGCCGTGCAGCAGGGCGCTGGTCACGGTGAACAGCATGATCATCGACGAGATGTTGAGCGCGAAGCCGCTCAGCGCGAAATACGCGATGCCCGCGACGAAGACCAGGACGTTGAGGATCCAGAGATTTTCCAACCACTCCGCGGGCGTGCGCTTGCCGGTCGGCGCCTCGACCTGCGGCTCCTCCTCGAAGACCGCGGGGTCCGGCTCGAGAGGCTCCGACGGGGCCATGCGCCAGATCCCGAGGGAGAGCAGACCGACGACCACGAGCACCGCGACCCAGTTGTAGGGCTGAACGACCGTCAGCGACAGCGGCACCGTCATATTGGTGATCTTGTGAATCACATTGATGGGGCTGGAGTTATCAGTGTTGGCGAGCGCGATGGACGACGACAGGCCCTGCGTCCACACCAGGTAACCCATGAAACCGGTCGCGATCAGATAGCCGAAGTGCGCACCCTCGAGCCGCTTGGCGACCTGGCGCGCGACGAGCGCACCCCCGACCAGGCCGAGCCCCCAGTTCAGCAGCGAGAATGCGGTGCTGACGCCGAAGCACAGCAGCGCACCCTGAACCTGGTTGGTGGGCTTGCTCGCAATGGAGACGATCGCCCGTTTCAGAACGGGCGCCTCGGCCAGCGTGTACCCCGTCACCAGGACGAGCACCATCTGGAACGCGAACGTGAAGATGTTCTGCGGGCCCCAGACACCGCCGTACCACGCCTTGACGACGCCCGACGGGGTCGCGCCCCGCACGAGCAGCGCCACCAGCCCGACGACGATGAGGGTGAGGATGACCGCGAATAAGTACGGGTCTGGCATAAGCCGTTCGACGTAGCGGACGCACAGCCCGGTGAACCGTTGAATGATTCCCCGTCGTTCCCGCCGGGTTGGTTGCGTCGTCGTCATTTACTCCCTCGATCTCTCCGCCGCGTCGTGGTCACGTCGCCCTGACGAAACCCAACGCCTGGCAGGTTGCCAGCAGGTGAAATCCATGGATCCGACGACGATGACAATAGGCGTTGCCTCCGCGAGCCACGGGCGACGGCCACCACCGGAGCGCCGAGGCAACACGAGCAATGGTGGCGAGATTCATCGCTGCTAAGCACGGTCTCGACTGTTAACCCTGCACATTCAATTCGTCCATACTCTGGCGATCGCGAAGCGCGGGGGAGTCGGGGCGCGTGAGCGCAGATCGCGGACCGTACAGCTGTAGACCAGCCTTTTCAACGCCGTTGAAATGATATGGTTCGCGGGTGCCGTCGCCCGGAAAAGTGATCAAGCGTCGGGGCAGGCGCCAAGGGGAGCCGGTATCGCGCGACGCGGTCCTTCGCGCGCCGAAGCGGCAATTTGCTGTGCATGGCTACGACAAGACGACGCTGCGAGCCATTGCCGACGATGCGCGAGTGGACCCGGCGATGGTCCTCTATCTCTTCGGGTCGAAGGCGGCATTGTTTCGCGAGTTGATGATCTCGTCAATCTATTTGTGGCACAGGCTATTCGATCGACGGTGCCGGTGAATTCGCGGTCTGCGTACTCTCGGTGACGTCGCCGACATCGCGCGGCGAGTACCGCGCAAACCCGGAAGTCGTGGTCATGTCGTCAGCCACGGCTCGTCCCCGACCCGCGAGTCAAAGCCGGCACACAAGTGTTGACCCTCCCCTGGGGAGAGACTTCACACTGAACCGGTGACCACTGCACTGTCGATCGGCGACTTCTCCCGAATGACGCAACTGTCGGTGAAGACGCTGCGGCATTACCACGAGGTGGGGCTGTTGGAGCCGGACCGGGTCGATCCGGCCACGAGCTACCGGTACTACGCACCCGAACAGGTTGCCACCGCCCAAGTGGTCCGGCGGCTTCGCGAACTCGGCATGCCCATCGCCGACGTGCGCGCTGTGCTGAGTGCCGCGCCGGCCGACCGGAACACACTGATCGGCGGCCACCTGAAACGGCTGGAGACTGAGCTCGCCGCCACGCGCAGCGCCGTCGAGTCACTGCGGGCCATCCTGGAGCGCCCGGCCGCACACGTCGAACATCGGAGTGTCGCAGCAGCATCCGCCGCCGTGATCGAGGAAACCGTCGATCGCGACGAATTGCTGCCGTGGTGGCAGGGCGCCGTGGGGGAGTTGCGGGGGACGGTGACCGCGGACACTCGGCTGACCCCCACCGGCGCGCCCGGGGCGTTGTTCGGATTCGACATCTTCTCCCGCGACCGAGGCAGTGCGACAGTCTTCATCCCGGTCGACGGTGAGGTGCGGCCAGTCGGCCGAGTGCGGTCCGCGATGATTCCGGCTGCCGAGCTGGCGGTCGTACACCACTGTGGTCCCCACGACGATGTTGATCTCGCCTACAGCGCACTCGGTGAGTACGCCACCCGTCACGAGATCAGCGTCGAGGGCCCGTTGCGCGAGTACTACGACGTATTCTCCTGGGACACCGACGATTCAGCACAGTGGGTGACCACGCTGTGCTGGCCGGTCTTTCGGGCCGACGCGTGAACGCGCTGCAGGGCCGTCGCGCCGTCGTGACCGGCGGGACAAAAGGCGCCGGGGCCGCGATCGTCGCCCGGCTGCGGTCGGCAGGAGCGCATGTGACCGCCGTGGCCCGTCATCGTCCCGCGGATGATTACGCGGCCGCCGACGATTTCGTCGCCGCCGACCTCGTCTCGGCAGCGGACGTCGGGGCCGTCGCCGCCCATGTCCGTGACCGCGGGGGTGTACAGATGCTGGTTCACGTCGCCGGCGGGTCCGCTGCGCCGTCGGGTGGGTTCGCCGCGATGACGGACCAGGATTGGGCCGACGAGCTCAACCTCAACCTGCTGGCCGCGGTCCGCCTGGACCGAGCGCTGCTGCCGATGATGGTCGAAGCCGGCGCCGGCACCGTCGTACACATCGGATCGATTCAGAGTCGGTTGCCGCTCTACGACGGGACGCTCGGGTATGCCGCGGCCAAGGCCGCGTTGCGCGCCTACAGCAAGGGACTCGCCAACGAGTTGGCGCCCAAGGGTATTCGGGTCAATACCGTGTCACCGGGATTCATCCAGACTGCTGCGGCAGACGCCCTGATCGACCGGATCGCCGCGGCCGGCGCTGGCAGTCGCGAATCGGCGCTGGAATCTCTGCTGGCGGCGCTCGGCGGGATCCCCTTGGGCCGCCCCGCCCAGCCCGCAGAGATCGCCGAAGTGGTGGCGTTCTTGGTCTCGGACGCCGCATCCTCGATCGTGGGCGCCGACGTGGTGGTGGACGGGGGATCGGTGCCGACGGTGTAGGTCGTGACGACGAGGCGGTCCTCCCGTGCCGGTCGGCCCGCATCCCACGGCGGCGTCTTCATGACTGCACCACGCGATCGGGGTGGCAGATTTAAGGACCGGAGCAAGCTCGGCGAAATCACGGCTTCTCGTCGGTCCTCATCCGCATGCGCACACGACGATGGATCGGCGTTGCCTTCTCCGACGACGCCTGACGCGCACACTGCGGCTGCCGGTCGCAATGTCTTGCCGCGCAAGTCGATCCACTCTGCTTGGGTGTCCTTCGCCCAGCGGGGCAGGCCGCCTTCGATGAGACTTCGGTCCTGACAGCGGCGATGCTGCGCCACGCATTTCGATGCGCCCGGCCACGGTGCCCGCTGCTCCTGCCCAGCGGCGGGCACCGTCTCAAAAGGCTCTTTACAGTGGAATCCAGACGCCGAAGAAGTTGAAGCCCCACTGGTTGAAGCCCTGATTCCACATGGGTGTTTCCTGGTATCCCCAGTAGTTAATGGGGCCACCCGTCCACCGGCCCCCAGGCGGGGGCATCGGCCCGCCCCAAGCCGGTCTCGGCGGTTCCCCCGCACCCCACGGCGCCGGTCCATCGCCCCAGGGTGCGCCGCGAAAGTAGCCGCGTTGGGCATCTCCGTGCCAGGGTCCGCCAGGACCGCCGGGGCCACCGGGCCCGCGGGCTCCAGGCCCGCCGGGTCCGCCGAACTGGCCGGGGCCACCCGGCCCGTGGGGGGCCGGACCGCCCGGGCCGCCGGGCCCGCGCTCGCCGAAGCCACCTGGCCCACCGGGCCCATGCTCGCCGAAGCCACCTGGCCCACCGGGCCCGGCTGGGCCGTGGCCGCCTGGCCCGCCCGGGCCCCCAGGACCGCCGGGCGGGGGACCGGCGGGCCCGCCCGGATCGTGCGGTCCTGGAGCCTGCGGCGCCGATGCCGGATCAGCTTGCGCCGCGGCGACTCCCACCCCCATCGCCGCCGCGCCAACGGCGCCGGCCAGCGTGAAACCGCCGACCACTTGTCTCAATTTCATGGTCGTTACCTGTCTGTAAGAATTCCTCGGACATCCGCCCCCAACGGTTATTGAGGCTAAGCACTGTATGTATCGGTCAGCTATCGGCCGGAACCGTCGACTATCCGACCGAACACCCAGATACGGTGAATCCCGTTTTCTTGCACCGCTTTTCCCGAGTCGGCCGAATCGGCATGCCCGGCGGATCGTTGGATAATCGTTATCTGGAACAGCAACGCGTGCCCCACCACGATCGGTTCACACGCAATCCGGTCCCGCGCGCCGCGGCGTCACGCGGTAGACGCCCAAGAACCCCGCTGGGCGTCGCCAGCCTGAACACCCGTCTCGCGCGGTCCGCGGGACCTGGTGCGCACCGTGATGGCCGTAGTCCACCTCGCTCCCTGCGAGTTGCGTTGCGCATAACGGACTTTCTGGCCACCGGCGATCACAACCACATTCGCCTGTTCGAAGTGAACGCTTTCGCACTCTGTGGCCTGAACTCCGTCCCATTGCCGCTGATCGAAAATGGTCGTCGTCCTGCTCACGTGGGCACAGGTGTTTTCGGATGTGGCTCATGCCGCGGCTTCCAGGCTCAGCAGGGTGCGTTTGGCCTCAACGCCGCCGAGGTAGGCGCCTAGGGCGCCGTCGCTGCGCACCACGCGGTGACATGGCACGACGACCGGTAGGGGATTGGTAGCACAGGCGCTGCCGACCGCGCGGACGGCCTTCGGGTTGCCGGCCAGCCGGGCCACGGCGGCATAGCTGGCGGTGTGGCCGTAGCCGATGTCGGGCAGCCGATGTAGCACCGCGGCGCGAAACCCCGCCGACAGTCTCCAGTCCAGGGGGACGTCGAAGCTGCGGCGCTGCCCGGCAAAGTATTCGTCGAGTTGGCCGGCGACGACATCGAGCCGGGCGGGGTCCAGCAGAATGCGGGGGCTGACCTTATCGGCCAGCGCCTGCAGGACGGCGTCGTGGCCTTCGATGGCGTAGGCGACCCGAATCAGACCGTGGTCGGTGGCCGCCAACAGCAGCGGGCCTACGGGGCTGTCGAGGACGCGGTAGGCAACGTCGAGGATGCCCTCGCCTTGCGCGGCGACCGCCAGGCGGGCGTGTAACGCGGTCAGTTGGTCGGCGGTGGGGTCCGTCATTCGCGCCAGGTCGCCGATGAGCTCGTCGGTGCCGTCGTTCATCAGGTGTCTCCTTTCCTGGACGTGCCGTCCTCGGGGTTACGGCGGTAAGTGCGTCTAAGTGCGGCGATGCCGTCGGCGGCGGAGCGCCGCGCGGCCGCGGTGGTGCCGCCGAGGATGTCGGCGACGTGGGCGTAGGGCAGCCCGGCCAGGTAGTGGTAGGCCACTGCGTGCTTCTGCTTGGTGGGCAGGCGGGCCAGCGCTGCGGCGAGATCGTGGTCGGGTTCGGTGGGTGGCACGCTGGGTGCCTCGGGCAGGGTGTCGGTTGGTATCGGGTGCCGGGTGCGGGCTCGGGTGATGTCGATGGCTTTGCGGTGGGCAATGGTCACCAGCCACGCTTCGATGTTGGCGTCGAGGGGTAGGTCGGGGTAGGCGGTCATCGCCGACAGGAACGTCTCCGACCACGCATCATCGGCGTCCACGGGTCCCAGGACGGCGCGGCACACCCGCAGCACCGTCCGGCCGTGGTCGGAGACGATGGTCTCGAAGGGCTGTTTGACTGTCACGGGGTGTAGACGTGTAGTGAGCGATTTTCGTGAG